>JAQBUX010000259.1 GCA_027623795.1 Chloroflexota bacterium | reverse complement strand
CCGTGCCGGAACTTGTCTGGGCTTTGATGATCATCTTCGTACTGCAGGCCGGCGTCCTGGCCGGGGCGGTGGCGCTGGGTATCCACAACTTCGGAGTGCTTGGCAGACTTGGGGCTGAGATCGTCGAGGACATCGATCCCCGGCCAATCCGGGCGCTGCGTTCGAGTGGCGCCGGAAACCTGCAGATTTTGTTTTACGGCGTGCTACCGCAGGTGTTACCGCAGTTCATAACGTTTCTCCTCTATCGTTGGGAAGTAATCATCAGGACGACCGCCGTCGTAGGTTTCATCGCCGCGGCCGGTCTTGGATATCAATTCAGATTGGACATCGCATTCTTCAGATACACGGATGTCGCACTTTTACTTATTGTTTACGTTCTTTTGGTCTGGGCGATCGATCTCGCATCTGCGGGACTGAGACGTCTTGCACGATAAAATCACTCGTGGCGTCGACAGGCGCGCGACCGTCGTCAACCGGTGCCATCCCGGAAACTGGCGCTTCAGACCGGTATCTCCAACGATTGACTCCGTTCAATGTGGTGTGATAATTGGCGGGTATCGTCATGAGAGGGTGACGGAGATAACTGTCATTATTATGGAGAAACGAATGCGAATCGAAGATGCAGATCTAACGATGCTGAAGACGGCTCAGCGACGCGGGCGAGTTCGCTCACCCGAGACGCAAGAGTTGATCGAGGCAATAGATTCGCTGGTTCCGGGCGCTGCGAAGGCGGTGGTAGTCGAATCAGGAGAATCAGCACAGAAGGTGAGAGCCCGGGTCATGTACGCCGGGAAGGCAACCGGGAAAAAACTTCAGGCCGCTATCTCAAACAACCGCGTGTTGTTCGCGCTCAAAGAAGAGAAGCGCCGGCCGGGCCGACCGCGTAAGAACCCGGTCTGATCTCGGATCAGCTTACGAAAAAGGGGACCGCGATGCGCTCCCCTTTTTCGTTACATGATTTTGTGCTTTAGGTCCGGTCTAGCCCTCGGACTCCAGCCGCCGCCGCTCACGCCCGGTGATCGAGACAATGACCTCTTCAACCAGCATCCGCCCGATAGGCCCCGTGGCGTACATCGAACCAAACACGTTCCCACCGCGGGTGAGCAGAAACTCCATCGGTTGAAGGTAGTGGCCATGATGGTCATCCCCGAACCAGGGGTCGAACTCCGCCACCTGCTCGTCGGTTATGCCGTACGCGATCGGCATCGTGAGCCCGTTTTCTTCCGCCATTTTGAGCGTCGATTCCCGGTCCTCCATAGAGGCCCCGATCACCGTTGCGCCCAGCGCTTCAAGCTCGTCTTTCTTTTCTTCGTAGCTGGCCAACTGCCGGCGGCAGTACGGTCACCAGTTTCCGCGATAAAAAAGGAGCGCCAAGTACCGGCCCGGCATTTCGTCGGGCAGGCGGATCGTCCCTCCATCGATGAGTTCAAAGGTTATGGACGGTATCTTGTCGCCCTGTACGAGTTTGTTCGCCATTCGGAACGCCTTTCTCGATTGTCAGACTTTTTATTACGACGCCGGCCGGGCGCGCTCATACTGCGGCTGCCACGGCACTTCGTCGCCGAGCTCGATTGCGGCGTGCAGGGGCCAGTAAGGATCGCGAAGAAGTTCCCGCGCCAGGAATACGACGTCCGCTTTGCCCGTTGCGATCACCTCCTCGGCCTGCGCCGCCTCAGTGATCAACCCGACGGCGCCCGTCGCGATACCTGCGCCCGAGCGCACGGCCTCGGCGAACGGAACCTGGTAGCCGGGCTTGAGAATCATCTTTTGATGCGACGACACTCCCCCGGACGAGCAGTCGATAAGATCGACGCCGCGTGATCTGAGGGAGCGGGAGAACTCAACTGCGTCCGGGACGTCCCAGCCGCTGCCCTCGACCCAGTCGGTCGACGAGATCCGGACGAAAAGCGGGAGCCGCTCGGGCCACACATCGCGGACCGCCTCGACGACCCTTAGAGGGAACCGGGCGCGGTTTTCCGCACCGCCGCCGTACGCATCCTCCCGATGATTGGAGAGCGGAGACAGGAAGCTGTGGGCGAGGTAGCCGTGTGCGAAATGAAGCTCGATTACTTTGAATCCGGCGTCAAGACTGCGTTTGGCGGCCGACCGCCAGTCGTTCACGACGGTGTCGATGTCGGCTTCCGACAGCTCATTCGGCGTCGCGTAACCCTCATCGAACGGCGCCGGAGACGCGCCGACGGGTGTCCAACCGCCCTCTTCCGGCCCGACGAAACCGCCCCCACGCCACGGTGCGTCTCGGGACGCCTTCCGACCGGCGTGGGCAAGTTGGACGCACGGCACTGAGCCATGATCCGAGATGAAGGCGTTGATCGGCGCCCAGGCGTCGAGTTGCTCGTCGTTCCAGATTCCGGCGTCGGCCGGGCTGATACGGCCTTCCGGCGTTACCGCCGCCGCCTCCGTCATCACCATCCCGGCGCCGCCCACGGCGCGCGATCCGAGGTGGACCATGTGCCAGTCGTTCGGCACCCCGTCCTCGCAGGAATACTGGCACATGGGCGAGACGAAAACCCGGTTCGGAAACTCAACGTCTCGAAGTTTGTATGGCGTGAACAGCTGGCTGATTATCGTTTCCTCTCGCGGTTTGTTCGCTCGGGCCGCCTACGGTGTCGTCAATGTATCCAGACAAGCGAGGGCCGCACGGTTACGCATGCTAGCCCGCCCGGCGAGAACCGGCAATGCGAGCGCGTTCGGGCCGCGGACGCAGCCAGGCGACCCCCGTTATTCGTCACAGGGTCATGCCGCCATCAATCACCTGTACCGTTCCGGTCACGTACTCCGATTCGTCGGAGCCAAGGTACACGACAAGAGCGGCAATCTCCTCGGGCGTGCCCAGGCGCCCCATAGGCTACGGGCGATAAAGTCACGCCGCGCCTGAACCGGGTCTGGCGAGGCGTTGATGCGGTCATCCAGCGATGGCGTCTGGACGGTGGCGGGAGCGATAGCGTTCACGCGGATGCCAACCCCGATGAAGTCCGCAGCGACCGATTTGGTCATCCCGAGAACCGCGGCTTTGGATGCGCTGTACACGAATCGGTTAACGACGCCCTGCAGGCTGGACGCCACAGACGACATGTTGATGATGCTGCCGCCGCCCTTTTCAACCATCCCGGGTAACACCGCCTGCATCATGTGGAACATCGCCCGGACATTCAGGTTGAACGAGAAGTCCCAGTCTTCTTCTGAGCACTCCAATATCGTGCCGCCGGCCACAAACCCGGCGCAGTTGAACAGAATATCGGGAGTGCCAACCTCGGCAACCACCGTTCGGACTGCAGCAGTGTCCGTCACGTCCAGAACACGAGTGGTGATCCCGGGCGTTCGGTCGAGCGATCCGACGGTCTCCGCGTTGAGGTCGGTCGCCCACACCGTCGCGCCTTCATCCGCGTACGCCAACGCGGTCGCCCGGCCGATGCCCTGCCCGGCGGCGGTGATGAGGGCGGTCTTGCCAGCAAGCCTGCCAACTATTCCTCCATATTTCGATCGCCTCTGGTCCGCCGCCGAGGGTCCGTAAGGCGTGGCGCATGATACATCCGGAGTTGCGATCACCTCCGGATGTCACTGGGCCAACCGGCTTCAGGAAAACTCCGCTGTCCGGCCACGTATTACCCGCTCAAGCTCCTTCGCCAGAGCCTCGTGTTCCGGCTCCGCGAGTCCGGGGTCGGACGCAATGATGTCTGTAGCTTCTACCCGCGCAGATGCCAGCAGGTCCACGTCGAGCAAGGTAGCCACACGCAAGTCCGCGAAGCCGCTCTGACGCGTCCCGATGTAGTCGCCCGGTCCGCGCAGGCGCAGGTCCTCCTCTGCGAGGTCAAATCCGTCCGAGACGCGCTCGATAATGCCGAGCCTCTCCCGGGCGTCCGGGCTCGGGTCGTCCGACGAGAGGATGCACCGACTGGCGTGGGCGCCCCGTCCGATGCGGCCGCGAAGCTGGTGCAACTGCGACAGCCCGAAACGCTCGGCGCCCAGGATCAGCATCACCGTGGCGTTCGGTATATCGATGCCGACCTCGATAACCGGGGTGGCGACAAGCACATCGATCTCACGCTCGCGGAAGC
>JAQBUX010000258.1 GCA_027623795.1 Chloroflexota bacterium | reverse complement strand
TCAAGAGAACGAGACCTCTGTGCGAAACACCGCCGGATATCGCTCCGAGTAGAGAGCCCGCGATGAATCCCCCGCCAAGGGCGGCCATCAGCACACCGAAACCTGAGCCTCCCACCCCCAGAACGTCCCGTGCATACACCGGGATCAGCGGCAATACGGCTGCCGAGAACAGGCCGCTCGCAGCGATCGCGATTAACGGCGTCAACCCGGGAGTGCGCCAGGTGTAGATCACGCCCGCCTGGATATCGGCGAAGACGCCGGTCCGATCCGCCGCCACTGCAGGCAGTGCCGGCCTCGCCGCGACCCGCAATATGAAAAGTAGCGCGATCGCCGACGAGGCCAGCGCGGTGACGAAGACCGAGCCGATGCCGATCGTCGCGATCAACGCTCCGACTATCAGCGGACCGACGATCTCTCCGCTGAAGTTGGCGAACTGGGCCATGGAGTTGGCCGCGAAAACGCGATCCCTGCCTACCAGATCGACCACGAAAGCGCCGTATGCCGGAGCGCCAAGGCCGTCCGCCAACCCTATGGCCAGTGCGCCGACAACCAGATGCCACGGCTCAATGCCATCGACGAGCACCAGGGCGGCGATGGACGCGGCTATCAACATCAAGGCCAGTTGAGTCCGGGTGATGATCGTCCGCCTGTCAGATCGATCGCTAAGCGCGCCGCCGAACAAGGAAACGGCGATGGCGGGTATCGCTGCGATGCCCCCCACAAGCCCGACCCATGCCTGCGAATCGGTTAGATCGAGCGTCAGCCATGCCGCGCCGAGGAACCAGAAGCCAAGCCCGAGGTCCGAGAACCCCCGGTTAATCCAGTAGTTCCGGTAGTTGCCTGAAGCAAGGAGTTGAAAGGCGGAGGGCCGTCTCCGCAGGATCGATCGGACGCGCGATGACACGGGAATCCCTTACCCAGAGGTAGAGTTCGCGGGGAGACCGGCCCAGGGCGCACGTCACGTCGTGGCGATGGCCGACCTTCAAGGCCGTCGCCGGGTCGGTCGCGCGGCTAACGTGACATCGGCTAGACCGGGCTGAGCGTGCCTGCGGTCCCGGTAATGCGCGGCCGGACGGCGGACTCGCAGGTCGTAACGCCCGGCGGGGATTCTACCGTCTTACGTGAGACGGCGATCGCTACCCCGGTGCGCCGGGTCGGACGACCGACAAGGCAAAAGAAAAGGGACCCGCCTGGCGCGGATCCCTGTTTCTGAGTTGAATGTCGCAGTTTCGGTCGTTCGGCCGGTGCGCGCCGAACGGAAACTGCCGGGATGCCAACCGGGTATGGTCCGGTCGACCGGCCGCCGGGAGGCGGGTTTATGCGGCGTCTTCGGCTTTCTCATCCGCCTGTGATTTGGCGACCGTCTGTGCCGTCAACGAACGCATGTCTTCGGGCGAGAAGAAACGTCGGGATCCGCACTGCAGGCAGTAGACATCCACTCCGCGTCGGTCGGCGTTGAAGTAGACATCCCCGCTGCAGCGGCCGCAGGCCCTGAACTTGATCATCTTTATCCCCCTCAACCGGCCGGGCCGCCAGGCGCCGGTCACGGTTCTTGTCCTTTTCGTTGTCCTTTTGACCGACCTCAGACGGGCCGGTGGCGATGGCGACAAAGTGTGGAGGAAGCGGATGTGTCCGTGGGTGGCGCGTTCGTGCCGAATCGGTGGCCACTAACTGCCAAACTGTGGCTGGAGGTAGCCCTCAGGTAGAGACACGTCGCCCCGGTACTACCACGGTTAACCGGGATTGGGGAGCCCCGCCCCGCGCCACGGCAGGGGGAGCGGATCGACATAACCGGTGAGTTCGACATAACCCTCACCACTTATTAATTCGTCACCTTTGGTGCCTGTTACCGTCACTTTCCCTTCCCAGTAGATCGCGGACTCCGGTCTTGTCGAGATGATCTCCTGGTCGGCGACGACGGGACTCAACATCAGACGAATCCCCTCAGATGGCAGCTCGACGGTCCAGCCCGACGGGTACTCCGCGCCGGTGTGCGGGCTTCTCCACGAATCCGCCGTCGATAGATCAAGATCCCCGGAGCCGTTCCCGAGCGGCGTCACGAGGCCGTCGGGGTCGATGAGCGAGCCGTACAAAGCGTCGATCCCGCCCTCAACGTTCCGGGTCTGCGTGACCATCAGATCTGTGCCGTCATCAAGCTGTAAACCGAACCACTGCCAGCCCGCCGGGTTGCCGAGCACAAAGAACTCACCCCACTGGTGGTCCATCCACACGTCTCCGCTGACGGAGAATCGCCGGTCGCCAAGCGTCAACGATCCTTCTGCGGCCATCCGCGGGCGGGAGTAGTAGTACGTCCAACCCGTGACGGGACCGGCGAGCCAGCCGATCTCGTTGTGAAGTGCGGGCGGTTTTGTCGGGGTCATCGATAGCGAAAGACGGGCTTCATCGGTACCGGCCTCGAACGTGTGTCGCTCCGGATCGGCGCTCAGGCTCCAGTCGCCGACCAGAAGGCCGCTGAGGCCGGGACCGGTTTGCGGCTGTTCTCCTGTCGCGAATCGTGCGAACTGGAGATGATTGTTCTGGCCCACATCGGTCAGGCCGAACTGGGCGGCGTAGCCCGGGTCTTCTTCGCCCGCGGTTCCAGCCGACTCCCGGGACTGGAAAACGACGAAGTGGAACCCGTATTCGCCTCCGTCTTCGTCCCGGAGGTGGCCGCTGTAGTACCACCACTCCAACCGATTGTCGTGCGGACCCTCGTCGCGAGGGAAAACTACCGGTTGCGGTTCGGGCGTCGGCGCCGGTGGTCCGGGCTCTGGCACAGGCAGCGATCGGTCGGAGTTCGCGCAGGCGACCGCCAGAGTGGCGATAACGCCCGCGGCAAGCATCGTCAACCAGCTCCTCATGGAGCGACGTCGGCGCGCGGGAGGATCCGGTCAAGCCAGCGCGGCATCCACCAGTTGAGCGGTCCGAGCAGCCGCATGATCGCCGGGGCCAAAAGGGCGCGGACGATCGTTACGTCGACGAATATGGCGATCGCCAACCCGAGGCCTACCGCCTTCACAAGCACCACATCCGCAACAAGGAAACTGGCCGATACGACGATCAGGATCGCGGCGGCGCCCGTAATGATCCTTCCGCTTCGGCGCAGCCCGTCGGCAACGGATGCGGCGTTGTCGCCGGTCCTTTTGTACGCCTCTGAAACGCGGGCGAGAAGGAAAATCTCGTAGTCCATCGATAGCCCGAAGATGATGCTGAAAAGCAGGATGGGCGTCGTGGCCTCGATCACGCCGAGCGGCTCAAAATTCAGTAGCCCGCTGAAATGCCCCTGCTGGAAGACGAACACGAGCGTGCCGTAGCTGGCCAGGATGCTCATCACGTTCAGCAGGATGGCTTTGATTGGAAGAACCACGGACCTGAACAGGATCAGGAGCGAAAAGTACGTCGCGAGGATGACGACTCCCGCGACGATCGGGAACCGACCGTAGAGGCTGTCCACAACGTCCTTGATCTCAGCCGAGCCCCCGTCGACGAACAACTCCCTGCCCGGGCCGGGGTCGAACGTTCGAATGTCCGAAACAATGCCGGACGCCTCGGGGCCGAAGGGCTCGACGTCAGACTCGACCAGGAAGAGGACAGCTCCGTCTCTGACTGTGTCGCGTAGAAGCGTTCTCACGGCCGCGTCGGTCACCGCTTCCGGCACGCTATACAACGTGGCGTACACACCCGCGTCGAGTTCCGGTGAGACGTTCACGATGCTTCGGACGCGCGCCACATCATCCAGATCTTCGAGCGCGCGGCCGAAGGCGTAAAGACGCCCGAGGTTGCCCTCAGAGAGGGGATCGCTGTCGTCCGTGTCGCCGAAGGTGTAGGCGATCGGAATTTGCGTTCGGTTCAGCAGCCCAAACTCGTCCCGCAAGATGTCAAACCCGCGCCTGGACTCGAGCTCTTTGGGAAGAATCGTGGCGTCGACGGTGCCCAGCCTGATGTCGCGCACTGGAGAGGCAAGCAATAGCAGGAACAGGACGGTCGGCACGGCGACCTGCAACGGACGCGCCATCACCCATCGAGACAGGGCGCCCCAGAAGTCACGGTCGCTCCGCCCCATGAAAGACGGCATCACCCGGAAT
>JAQBUX010000257.1 GCA_027623795.1 Chloroflexota bacterium | reverse complement strand
CACACCCTTTGCTTTCAGCGTGGTCACCACGGGCAGGTTGGCCTTTTCGGCGAACTCGCGAAGTTCAGCAGCGGCGTTCGAGTAAAGGACGCCTTCACCGGCGAACAGGAGAGGACGCTTTGCTGATCGAAGTGCGTTCGCGGCGCTGGCTACGTCTTCGGGATCAGGAAGCGTTTTCCAGCCCTTTGGCGATGTGTAAGGGTCTACCGTTTCGTCATACGTCGCACGTGCATTTGCGACGCCCAGAACCACCGGCCCCGGCCTCCCCGAACGAAGCATGGTGTAGGCCCGGCGCATCATTTCAGGCACACGTTCAGGTTTATCGATGTACCCGTACCATTTGGATACCCCGCGCATAGCCTCTGCCTGATCGTACCGGGTGCTATCTCCCGCGCCCGGCGCAACCGCATCCACGATGCACAGGACAGGAGATCCGTCCTCGTATGCCTGGGCGATTCCCGAATACGCAACCTGTGCCCCTGCGGCGTTGATGCCTCCCGAGAAGGTGCAAACACCGATCCGTTCGCCGTTCGTCACCCGCGAGAACGCATCGGCGACCGCTACTGCGTAACGGTCATCTCGCATCATCAAAAGCTTCAGGCCTTCTCGCCCGAATGAGTTGTTGACGCTGCTAACCGGGAATGTCGACACCCACGGGACGTTTTCTTGCTTGAGAATCCTTGCTATTCCGGTCGCTACATCGATGGTCAAGGCGTCACCTGGCTTTGTGTGTGCTGTTCGAGTTTGTGATCCCCGGTTCGCGTATCGGGGTTGCGCCGCAAGCTATCATCGACTGCTCTTTATTGCCACATGCGCAGTGGAGGCCTGTCCGGGCCGCAGATGCCGGGCGTCAGTTGACGACTCTGCGAGCGGACTCTCCCCCGCGTCTCGACTGACGGCCCTGATCGTGGTCCCGAACCCGTGCCTGTCATCCTCGTATCTTGTTGACCGAGGAGGGTCTGAGGCCTTTGCTACTCCAGCGGAGACCGGGTCGTCTGAGGTGTTGACGGCGCGTAGGCCGTACCACGGAACCAGCCTCTGGCCGAGACCATTGTGTGTACGCGACGTTCAACCCGATCCTGAATCGAGTTCAGGATGACGTGACACGTGCGGGGGCGAGCGCGCCACTTCAGTGGAAGCTCGTCGAGGTGACCGACGAGTTCCCGTCGCTCCCCAGGGGCTTGCCGGAGGCAATGCTGCGCGTCTGGGCGTTCGAGGTGACCGGGTGGGGTTCGTCGGCCTATGATGAACCGGAAGGCAGCGCTTGACTTAATATCCGATTTAAGTTGTACGTTCTCGAAACGAGGGGACGAAAGCGGGAGCCAGGTCCGATCCGGGCCATGACTACACGGAAGGTTTGCAATGGCCGACAGAAAACAACTGACAACTTCTGCCGGCGCGCCGGTAGGTGACAATCAAAACTCTCTATCCGCTGGTTCTCGCGGCCCATTGCTGATGGAAGATTTTCACCTGGTCGAGAAAAACGCCCAGTGCAATCGTGAACGAATCCCCGAGCGTGTCGTACACGCGAAGGGTGCTGGCGGGTACGGGTATCTGAAGGTCACCGCCGACATTACGAGGTATTCGAAGGCCCGCCTCTTTTCGGCGATAGGAAAGAAGACCGAGGCGTTCGTGCGTTTTCTACGGTGGCCGGAGAGAAAGGCTCTGCCGACTCAGCCCGTGACCCGCGTGGTTTCGCCGTGAAGTTGTGCACGGAAGACGGCAATTACGATATCGTCGGCAACAACACTCCGATATTCTTCATCCGCGATGGCATCAAATCCCCTGATTTCATAAGGACCCAGAAACGGGACCCGCAAACAAACTTGAAAAATCCTACGGCGATGTGGGATTTCTGGTCCCTGTCGCCGGAGAGCTTGTACCAGTTCACGATCCTGTTTTCGGATCGGGGCACGCCCAGGTCTTACCGCCACATGAACGGCTACAGTAGTCACGCGTTCAGCTGGATCAATTCCGACGGCGAGCGATCCTGGATTAAGTACCACTTCAAGACGCGACAGGGCATCGAAAATTTCAACCGCGAGGAAGCGGTGGAGGTCGGAGGCAGAAACCCGGACCACGCTACGCGTGATTTGTATGACGCTATCGAGCGTGGTGACTACCCATCCTGGCAGGTGTGCGTCCAGGTTATGACGGAGCCGGAGGCGCTCGCCTGCCACCTCACCCCTTCGACCTCACGAAGGGGTGGCCACAAGCCGACTTTCCGCTCGTCGAATTCGGTGAGCTGGTTGTCGACCGGAAACCTGAGAACTATTTCCAGGAAGTCGAACAGGCCGCTTTCGAGCCGTCAAACATTGTCCCGGGGATCGGTTTCTCACCTGACAAGATGTAGCAGGCCCGGTTGTTCGCCTATCCCGATGCGCACCGTTACCGTCTTGGCGCCAACTACGCTTCTCTGCCGGTTAACCGTCCTCACGCCGCTGAGGCGCAGACCTATCACCGTGACGGTGCGATGAGGTTCGATGGGAATGGTGGCCCCAACGTAAACTACGAGCCGAACAGCTTTGGTCGGCCTGTCGAAAACCCCGCGTTTAAAGAAGAAGCGTACGACTCCGAGTTACACGATTTGGCAGCTCGATACGATCATCGCGAAGGCAACGATGACTACACGCAGGCCGGCAATCTTTTCCGACTAATTGCGCCGGACCATCAGGAGCGCCTCATCGGGAACATTGTAGATTCGATGCAGACCGTGCCCCGTGACATTCAGGTACGTCAGATTCGCCACTTTTACAGGGCGGATTCGGCGTACGGTGAGGGTGTCGCACAGGGGTTCGGCGTGGGTCTCAATGAAATCACGGACGCAGATGGCGTGGGGCTCGCTCCGAGCAGCGTGAGCGGCTGAGCTCACACCTCTTGCAGGTCGGACCCTGGACGCCGGCGTTGGCCAGAGACTGGCCGGGCAGTAGGCGGCCGGGGCCGGATACGACGACCTGACGGGCGTCGCCATGTCCACGAATATGATGGCCGGGGCCTGCAAGAAGGCGGGCTGCCGCGATCTCAATCAACCGGTCCTCGGCGGGCCGCTGGCGTTTGCGACCGATTCTTCGACGCCGTCACATGTGTCGGCGTATTGACCTGCGGGCACGCGCCGGTGACATCCCTCAACAAGTTCGTCCGTGTGACCAAACCCGGTGGCCATGTGATTTATACCGTACGACCGGACGTCCGAGAACAGGACGGTGTTATAGAGATTCAGTCGGAGCTGGAGAACGCCGGTCTGTGGAAGCTCGTCGAGGTGACCGATGAGTTCCCGTCGCTGCCTAAGGGCCTGCCCGAGTCAATGCTGCGGGTGTGGGTGTTTGATGTGGCGGGGTAGATTGAGGGTTGAAGGAACCCCGGATGTTCCTTGAGGCTCCCGGCAGCGCCCTGAGGCTCTCGAAGGGCCGGGGGGTCACACGCCAGGCCTGCTCCGCGCCGAACGCTTGATTAACGAACCGTTCACTTCAACACACTCCCGATTGAGGGATGCGGGATTGGATCGACGTGTCGTATTTCGCATCCTTCGAGAGCCTCGGTGTGGGTGATATCCGGGCATGGCGTTGCGACGATTGCCGGAACTCTTGATCAGTCTCGCCTAAAAGACCGATGAACCGCGCTGGATGCCGCCCGTGATCTGCAGCGTGGTTCCGGAGACCCATCGTGCTGCAGGACTCGCCAGGTACAGGACCGCCTCGCCGACGTCACTGGGCTGTCCGATGCCGAGTGGATAGGGCGCTACGCGATCGGCGAACTCCTCTGGCGACCAGCCAAAATCTCGCGACTGGATCAGCGCGGGCATCACGGCATTCACGCGGACGCCCTTCTCGGTGACCTGCTCGGCGAACGCCGCTGTTAGCCCGAGGACCCCGGCTTTGCTGGCGTTGTAAGCAGGCGATACGCCCTTGGCTGCGTGTCTGGCGGACACGGAGCTGATGTTGACGATCACCCCTCGTCCGGCTTCCAACATGGGAACGAGCGCCGCCCGCGAGCAGTAGAAGACGCCGCTCAGGTTGACGCCGATGGTCCGTTCCCACTCCGCGTCGGGCAGGTCCCATGCGTTTCCGCTCGGGGCGTCGATGGCTGCGTTGTTGACCAG
>JAQBUX010000256.1 GCA_027623795.1 Chloroflexota bacterium | reverse complement strand
TCTTCTTATCCCGGGGGCCCCAACCCCTTTAGACACCACGAACGTGGACACTACTCCGGCGAGTTCGCTCGGCATGACTGTTAATCGCGCCCGAGGCTATCGGCGTTGTCATTTTTTGGCATTGCGATTGATGTCGCCGCGGTCGACGCTGGCGCTATCCCACTCAGACTTTGAGTCGTCCTGAGCGAAGTCTGGGAATCGTTATCGCGCGGCTCGCCGTGAGACCGGGCCAAAGTCAACTACTGCGCTCGTCAACATCGCCCCTTCGGGCGAGAACATGCGACGTTAGAGTACGGCTTCTGAAAAACCGGTCTGGTCAATCACAGGATCGCCGTCCTTGCCTATACTGGCAGCCCTACTTATCGTCCGACAAACCTGAACTATCACCTGGATCAACATGAATCACTCGCCCACGATCATTTACACATGGACCGACGAAGCCCCCGCACTGGCGACTCATGCCTTTCTGCCGGTCGTAACCGCGTTTGCGGGAGCCTCAAATGTGCTGGTGGAGACCCGCGACATATCACTGGCGCACCGAGTGCTCGCGCAGTTCCCCGATATCTTGAAGGATGGACAAAAGGTCCCCGACGACCTGGCCGAGCTGGGCGCTCTGACAGAGGCGCCGGAAGCGAACATTATCAAACTCCCCAACATCAGCGCCTCAATTCCCCAAATGAAGGCGTGTATCGAAGAACTACAGCACAAGGGGTACCGGCTCCCGGACTACCCGGAAAGCCCGGGCAATGACGATGATCGGCAGATAAAGGCCCGCTACGACCGCGCTATGGGAAGCGCTGTGAACCCCGTGCTGCGGGAAGGCAATTCCGATCGACGGGCGCCTAAGGCGGTGAAGGACTTCGCGAGGGCAAACCCCTCTCGCATGAGCGCCTGGCCAGAGAACTCCCAGACTCACGTGTCGACGATGAGCGCGGGGGATTTCAGGAACAATGAAAAGTCTGTAACTATTCCGACAGCGACGACCGTGAGGATTGAGCACGTCGCAGCCGACGGCACGATAACCGTGTTATTGGAGTCACTTCCGCTCATCGCCGGTGAAGTGCTTGACGCCACATTCATGAGTAAACGTGCGTTGGTCGAGTTCCTACGGGAGCAGGTGCGGGACGCCAGGGATCAGGGCGTGCTTTTCTCGCTCCACCTCAAAGCCACGATGATGAAGGTGTCAGACCCGATCATCTTCGGACACGGCGTCTTCGCCTTCTTCGAAAATGTGTTCACGAAACATCGTGAGACCTTTGAAACCCTTGGTGTCGATCAAAATAACGGGATCGGCGATCTGCTCGCCAAGATATCCAGACTGCCAGAAGACCAACGTTCAGCTATCGAGAGCGACATCCAGGCCGCTTACGATGAAGGTCCCGGTATCGCGATGGTCGACTCAGGGCGTGGGATTACGAACCTCCACGTCCCGAGCGACGTAATAATCGACGCATCCCTTCCTCCCATGATTCGGGATTCCGGAGAGATGTACAACGCGAAGGGTGAGCTACAGGACACCAAAGCGGTCATTCCTGACTCAGGTTACGCCGGGATTTACGACGCCGTGATCAAGGACTGCCAGTTGCATGGCCAGTTCGATCCGGCCGTCATGGGCAGTGTCCCAAACGTGGGGCTGATGGCCCAGAAGGCTGAGGAGTACGGATCTCACGATAAGACCTTCGAAATCACCTCCGATGGTGTGGTAAGCGTCATAGACGCGAACGACGTCACGCTGATTACGCACGTCGTGGAAGAGGGAGACATATGGCGTGCCTGTCAGACGAAGGACGTCGCTGTACGTAACTGGGTTGAGCTTGCGGTGAGGCGGGGCCGGGCCAGTGGCGTTCCGGCGGTCTTCTGGTTGGACAGTACACGCGCACACGACGCTGAGCTGATTCGCAAAGTGAATGCATATCTTGCGGAGCAAGACACTGACGGGCTAGATATCCGCATCCTTTCGCCCGTAGAGGCGATGCTGTTTTCGCTCGACCGCACCCGCAATGGTAAAGACACGATTTCGGTGACCGGCAACATCTTGCGTGACTATCTGACCGACCTGTTCCCGATCCTCGAGCTTGGCACAAGCGCCCGGATGCTGTCCATCGTTCCGCTTTTGAACGGCGGCGGTCTGTTTGAGACCGGCGCCGGAGGCTCTGCGCCGAGGCACGTACAACAGTTCGAGCACGAGGGCCACCTTCGATGGGACTCGATGGGTGAGTACATGGCGCTCGCCGCCTCGCTGCAATATCTGGCGGAGCAGTTCGACACTCCCCGGGCGCGGATTCTGGGTGACGCTCTCGATGCGGCGACAGCCGATTACCTGTCTAACTCGCGGTTGCCCTCCAGACGAGTGCACGAGTTGGACAGTCGAGGGAGCATTTTTTACCTGGCGCTGTACTGGGCGCAGGCCCTCAAGAACCAGACCGAAGATGCTGAACTGGCCAGGCGATTCGAGGGCGTGGCCGCGTCCCTGAGCCAAAATGAGGCAAAGATCCTCAAGGAGCTCGACGATGCTCAGGGGTCACCACAGGATCTTGGCGGGTACTACATGCTCGATACAAAGTTGGCGACCGCCGCCATGCGCCCCAGCGAGACGTTCAACGCGATCATCGACGGAATCTAAATGATTTTCGTGACGTGACCGAACCCTGGAAATGCTTAACCGTGTGACTTCCGCGGGCGGGGCGCAGGACCACAAAAAAACGGGGCAGGGGAATCCCTGCCCCGTTTTTACATCTCACCTGTGAATCACCGGAAGGCGAAAGACTAGTTCGAGTTCGCCGCCATCACGTCGATCAACTCTTGGACGGAATCGGCGGATGCCTTCAGCGCGGCGGACTCGGCGCCGGTCAACTCGATCTCGATGATCTCCTCTACACCACCGGCGCCGAGTTTTACGGGCACTCCGGCATAAAGACCGTGGATCCCGTACTCGCCCTCAAGATATGCGGCGCAGGGCAGGATCGCCTTCGTGTCGCCAAGTATGGCCTCGACCATCTGTACGGCGGCAGCGGAGGGGGCGTAGAAGGCGGAACCGGTCTTCAACAAGTTGACGATCTCTGCGCCGCCATCGCGGGTCCGCTGGACGATCTCCTCGAGCCGGTCGGCGTCGATCAATTGCGAAACCGGTTGGCCACCGACGGTCGTCGTCCCCAGCAAAGGGACCATCGAGTCTCCGTGGCCGCCCAGCACGTAGGCCGAGACGTTGGAAACTGATACGTTGAGTTCTTGAGCAAGGAACGTGCGGAATCTGGAAGTGTCCAGGATTCCCGCCATTCCGACGACTCTTTCCTTCGGGAACCCGCTCACCTGGAACGCCCGCTGGACCATGGCGTCAAGCGGGTTCGACACGATGATCAGGATAGCGTCAGGGGAGTGCTTCACGACCTCCTGTGTAACGGAGGTCACGATGTTCATGTTTGTGATGAGCAGGTCGTCCCGGCTCATGCCCGGGCGACGTGCGATTCCGGCGGTGATCACGACGACGTCTGAGCCGGCCGACTCCTCGTAGCCGTTCGTGCCGATCACGCTAACGTCCGCCCCGGAGACCGGCGTACTTTCCGCCATGTCCAACGCCTTGCCCTGGGGCAGGCCGTCGACGACATCGACCAGCACCACGTCCGCAAGGGCTTTGTCCACGATTCTCTGTGCCGTTGTCGCACCGACGTTGCCGGCGCCCACAATCGTTACTTTTTTACGCAAGTCTCGTTATTCCTCTCGTCCGCGTTTGCTCTCGAATATAGGTTTATCTTGACCGACCGACGGTATCGCCGCCGATCGATTTGGCCGGCGGTACCAACGCATTCGGCCACGGTGAGCGCGTCTCCCCAAGTAGAAATTAGGCCAGCGGCAGGCTTACAGATGGCCGCGGGCGTGCTAAAGCGGTATGTTGCCGTGCTTCTTTGCCGGCATTGTGTCCGTCTTGTTTCGCAGCATTTTGAGGGCGGCGATTATCTTCGGCCTTGTGTCCATCGGATCGATCACATCGTCGAGGTAACCGCGGTTCGCCGCCACGTACGGGTTAGAGAACCGTTCTTCGTAGTCGGCGATTAGCTCTTGTCGCTTCGCGTCCGGGTCGTCCGCCGCGGAGATCTCCCGG
>JAQBUX010000255.1 GCA_027623795.1 Chloroflexota bacterium | reverse complement strand
GTGGTCCCGGTTGTTTGAACAGTCTGGGCGGTCTTTATAAGTGGATTCCCTACATTCGGAACCGTGCCTCGCCGTCACGGCGCCAGATGAGTTCGACATCGGCGGCGGCGGCGGTCAGCTTCGCAAAATCTGGAGGCGTTCCCGCAAACGCCACCTGCAGGAAACGATGCGGCGACGCGACTCGAAGTTCCGCGAGCGCACCTGACAGCGCGACGCGGCCCTTGTCGATGACGACGACGTCATCAACGATGTCCTCCACGAGGTCAAGCTGGTGACTCGAGAACACGACGGTCCTTCCCCGTTCAGCTTCTCCCCGGACGACTCCACCCAGCGTGGCGACACCGATCGGGTCCAACCCCGCAAACGGCTCGTCCAGCACCAGTAGCTCGGCGTCATGCACGAGGGCGGCCGCGAGTTGAGCGCGTTGCTGGTTGCCGTGCGACAGCTCGTCGAGCCGCGACATCCCTCGATCGGCGATCCCGAGTCGTTCAAGCCACTCGTCGGTCGATTTCCTTGCCTTCTGCGCCGTCAAACCGTGAAGCTCGGCGAAGTAGGTCAGTTGGTCGCGGACCTTCATCCTGGGGTAAAGCCCACGTTCCTCCGGCATGTAGCCGAACCGAAGCCTCGCCTCTTCGCCGACCGGTTGGCCGCCCCACCGGACTTCGCCGCCGTCGAGATTTACCAACCCGAATATGCTGCGCATCGTCGTCGTCTTGCCGGCTCCGTTCGGGCCAAGGAATCCGACAACCCGGCCGGGTTGCGCGACAAAAGAGCAGTCGTTCAGCGCAACCACATCGCCGTATCGCTTCCGGAGCCGGTCAACTTCTAGCATGGCGTTCCAACGGAAACTCAGCGCAATGGCGCAAGCGCATCACTCCGGGGTTGATGAAATCGTGAGGTGAGACGAGACGGTGACGAGCGAGCCGTGAGCGTACTTCCCAAGGATGTTACCCATAGCCTCGAGGCTGGTGGAGATGATCAAGAATGATGCGCGGTGAGGAGGGCGCCGCGACCCTCCCGTCAGCAATCCGATGGGCCAGTATTGCGCGCCCAGCTCATGACGTCATTCTGAGCCGAAGAGGCTGCCTCAAAGGTCGGGGGGCCGAATGCGTGAACGACCTCCGCCTGCTAACGCGTTGTAGGGGCCGCTGACTACCGGCCCGGGTGGCATGGTTGGGCGCGGAGTCTACCGACCGTGCCGGAAAGGGCGGATAGTCATACGCCCCTACAACGCGGCTGTAAATAATCTCTCCGGGGAAGGATGAGAGGGTAGTTCACAACGTGGGAGCGCGCCAGACAGCGGCTTTTGAGACCGCGGTGATGTGCTGGGGGCCTGTCCCCGGGAGACGCAAGTGACGTTCACACCTAAGCAGATGCATCCCACCGGCCACGTACAAACCTTTCCGGGAACCACATGAAGGAGCGGGTCTTAACTCGCCCCCAACCTCGCCCTAGCCCAACTTCTCCACCCGCACGGCACAGGCCTTGAACTCCGGCGTCTCCGTGATGAAGTCGAACGCGTCGTTGGTGAGCACGTTTGTTGGCGCCGTCTCGGGGTGAGCGAACGCCATGAAGATAGCGCCCTTCGGTGAACGGTCGGTCACCTTCGCGTGGACCTCCAGCGTCCCCCGGCGTGACGATACCCGCACCATCTCGCCGTCTTCGATGCCCAGCGCCGAGGCGTCCACAGGGTTGATCTCCGCCATCTCGTGCGGGACGAGCTTGTCGAACCCGATCGCTCTGCCCGTCTGGGTTCCCGTGTGATACGTCGAGCGTCTTCGGCCCGTCGTCAGGAACAACGGGTACTCGTCGTCGGGCTCTTCGGCGGGCGGGATGTGGTCGACCGGAGCGAACTGGCCGGGAAGGCCGGAATCCATCTCGTCTTGATGAAGAAATACAGTGCCCGGATGGTCCGGCGTCGGGCACGGCCACTGGATACCGCCCTCGCGGTCAAGTCGATCGTAGGAAATGCCTGACAGAATCGGGGCGAGAGCCGCCACCTCGTCCCACACATCGGACGCGGACTCAAACGGCTGCGGCACGCCCATGTACTCGAACAGGTCCATCAGGATCTGCCAGTCCGCCCTCGCCTCGCCGGGCGGCTCCACGGCCTTGCGGACGCGCTGGACACGACGCTCAGAGTTGGCGAACGTTCCGTCCACCTCCGCAAATGCGGCCGCAGGCAATACCACGTCCGCGAGTCTGGCGGTGTCGTTCATGAAGATGTCCTGGACCACGACGAACTCGGCCGCCTCAAGAGCCCGTTTACTGTGACCGCTGCAGGGATCGGAAACGATGGTGTTCTCGCCCATGATGAACACGGCCTTCACCTCGCCCCTGATCATCTGGTCGAGCGCCGTAATCTTCGTAATGCCGCGTCGTTTGGGAAGCGCCGTGCCCCACGCTCGCTCAAACTTCTCCCGCACCTCCGGCTTTTCGAGCTTCTGGTAACCCGGGAGGTCGGTCGGCAGCGCGCCCATGTCTGACACGCCCTGCACGTTGTTCTGCCCTCGTAACGGGTTCACCCCGGCGTTCTCCCGCCCGAAGTTCCCGCAAAGCAGCGCAAGGTTGCCGACGGCCTGCACGTTGTGGGAGCCGCACGAGTGCTCGGTGATGCCGAGCGTGTAGCAGATCGACGCCTTTGGCGATGCCGCCGCGTACTCCCGGGCGGTGGCGGCGATATCCGCCGCCGGGACGCCGGACAGCTCCTCGGCAAACTCGGGCGTATACAACTGCACGTGGTGCTTGAGCGCCTCAAAGCCTTCGGTACGGTTCTGGACGTACTCCGCGTCGTACAGCCCTTCGTTGATGATGACGTGGGCCATGGCGTTCAAGACCGGGATGTCGGTGCCGATCTTGAGCTGAATGTGACGCTTCGCCCAGCGTGTGAGTTCAATCTTCCGGGGGTCAATGACGACCAGGTTGGCGCCATTTCGTACCGCCTTTTTCATGCGGAGTGAAATGACCGGGTGCGCCTCGGTGGTGTTCGATCCGATCACCAGGAGCATGTCCGCCCCGGCGATCTCCTCGATCGAGTTGCTCATCGCGCCCTTGCCGACCATGACCGCCAGACCGGCGACCGTTGGGGCGTGTCAGGTACGCGAACAGTTGTCTATGTTGTTGGTCCCGAGCGCCACCCGCGTGAACTTCTGCGCAAGGTAGTTTGATTCAGAGGTCGTCCGGGCTGAGCTCCAGAACACCACCGAGTCCGGACCGCTCTCGTCGCGATAGTGTTTGAGGCGGTCCGTAACGAGCGTTAGGGCATCGTCCCAACTGGCCCGCTCAAACTCCCCGCCCGCATTCTTGATGAGCGGCGTTGTCAGTCTCTCGTCGCTCTTGATGAAGTCCCACGACCCGAACTGGCCTTTGACACAGAGCGAGCCGAGACTCGGGGCCGAGAAGTCGGGCTCGGAGCCGACTAACTCCCCGTTCTGAGTTATCAGATTGATTCCGCACCCGACGCCGCAGTAGGGACAGATAGTGGCCGTTCGATCGACGCTGGTCTCAGGCCCAAGCTGAACAAAGTCTCCCGATGGCGAGGGAAGCCTGCGCGTGGGCTCAACAACGGTCGAACTGCCCCGAGCAGCCGGAGTTTCTGAAAGCTCGGGTGACGGAAGCGTCCGTGGCGACGCAAGGGGCGAAAGCGAATCGACCAGCTTCCGGTTGGTAAGCGCGCCGGTTGGGCATGTGTTCACGCACTGGCCGCAGAACGTGCACGGACTCTCCATCAACAGGTTGTCGAAGTAGCTGAATATTTTTGAGTCCTGCCCGCGTCCCGAGACCGTTATCGCGGCCGCCTGCTCCCAGTCGTTGCAGATGTTTGTGCACCGGTAGCAGGCGATACACAGATCGTAATCTCTGACGATGAACGGGTTGGGATCGTCGACCTTCTCCCGGCGCGCAAGCGACCGGAACGCATCGGCCTGGGCGCCGTAGTCCCGCACCGCCTGCTGGAACTCGTAGTCCCCGAGCGCGGCCTGCGGACCGTCGGCCCTGGGTTCCTCGATTTCCGACAGCAACATCTCGAGCAGCGTTTTCCGGTACTCGACAATCTCAGCCGTGTGGGTCTTGACTACCATGCCCGGCTGCGAAAAT
This sequence comes from Chloroflexota bacterium, assembly GCA_027623795.1. Lineage (GTDB taxonomy): Bacteria > Chloroflexota > Dehalococcoidia > Lucifugimonadales > Lucifugimonadaceae. The sequence goes on along the minus strand of JAQBUX010000255.1, from coordinate 26 downwards.
GCCGTACAGGAAGCAACCGTCTCTTT
>JAQBUX010000254.1 GCA_027623795.1 Chloroflexota bacterium | reverse complement strand
CAACCCGCCCGCGAGCGCGCCCGAATCGGAAGCCGTTGCGAGATCGGCCAGCGGCAGGACCCCGGAGCAATGGATCGCCGCCTGGCCGGTCCGCCAGATGATCGACTGAGCGACCAGCGATACGTCGGCGTCCGGCGTCGTTATGAAAACCGCGTCCGCGATATCGGCGACGTCCTGCGGACCTTCGACCGGGGCGCAGCCGGGGACGCGCTCCGCAAACGCCTCGCAGGACGACGCGCTGCTGGAGCTGACCGCCGCCACGCGGTAGCCGGCGCCGTGCAACGCCGCGGCGAGACTCGCGCCGAGCCGACCCGCGCCGACAAATCCGATCGGCGTGTCGAGATCCAGCCGCACGACAGTTTCGCTAACCACGTTCCCCCTGCTCTTTCATTGCGGCCAGGTGCTCGGCCGCCGAGGGCACTCCACCGAGGCCTGTGGCGTTTTCGATGGAGGAGAGAATTGCGCCTGTCACGGCTCGCATCGCCGCCGCGCGCAGACGATCCTCGATCCCGGGGATCGCGTTTTCGCCAGAAACGCCGGGATGCTGGCCGGTCGCGAGGGCGAACACGGTGTCGCCGTCGCCCGCCATGTGCGCCGGGCGGACCGCCATGGCGATTGCGTCCTGACCCGCGCCCGCAAACCTGTTCGCCGCTTTCTTATCGAGACCGGCGTTGGTGGCGACTACGCCGATCACGGTGTTGGAGGTGTTGCGGACGCCAAGCAGATCGCGCATTGGGGGCGGGTCGTCCACGAGCGCGTCCAACGTGTTCTCGAAATAGCCGGGCTCCACGGATTCTCGGTACCCCCGGTACTCTGGGCTGACGCGCGGTCCCGCGACCACGGCCCCGGTCTCGGGGTCGACGATGCTGCCGACCGCGTTCGTGACGACCAACGCTCCGACGTAGATACCGTCGCCAAGCGCTACCGACGCAGTGCCAACCCCGCCCTTTACGGACTGATCCTTGCCCCGTAGTTTGCCGACCGTCGCTCCAGTGCCCGCTCCAGCCGTGCCAAGGTCAAACTCCGCCCCTGCGCCTTCCGCCGCCCTGTATCCGTCCTCCGCGGTCGGCCGAACGAGGTGGGTGATGAACCCGAGGTCGAAAATACACGCCGATGCTACGAGTGGGATCACGGCCCGTCCAAACCTGAGGCCATGTCCCTGCTTCTCAAGGTAACGGACGACGCCCGTTGCGGCCTCAAGACCGAAGACGCTGCCTCCGGACAGTACTACTCCGTGGCAATGCTCGATCGTCGCCAGTGGACGTAGAACATCGGTCTCACGGCTGGCCGGAGCGGCTCCCCGAACGTCGACACCACCGACCGCGGGGTTGTCGACCAGTATCGCCGTGCAACCCGTGCCGTTTTCTCGGTCCGTGTGATGACCGACGGAAACGCCGGGGACGTCGGTGATCCGGCCCCTGCTCGGGTGAACGCCGGATGGAGTGGTTGTCGGCGGTGTGGCGGAAGGTCGCAACTATGTTTCGCCCTTGCCCGTGGCGTGCCGGTATTGCGTTCGGGCGCGGTCGTGAGCGCACGGCAATGCCGCGGGCCGGGTCAACCCCCCATTTCGATCTCCGGGATGCCGTACGGTTGTCTATTGCTACACATACCGTCAGCCGGATCTCTTCGGGCTATTGCCCCGTCACTCACCTCTCCGCACCCGGCGATATCAGCGCCCCGGGAACGTATGGAGTTAGCGGTGGTGGATGAGGTTAGCACGAACGGAATGGGGATTGGCATCCCCGCCGGGTCGCGTCGCCGTTCCGCGTGCTGAGGCCCTCGACCCACCAGCCACGGTTGCGTCTGATTACGCGGATTTGAGTCAGTCGCTTCCGGATAGTCTGACGCGGCCGTATACTCCCGGATACCGATTTTCCGCACGGCGCGTCGAATTTCGTAACTCGGGCCAATTTCTGGATTCCACGCCGATCTTATTCGGCGGCCGGGCCAGGTGACTCGACACCATATTCAGTACCACTTAGGGAGTACCGTCCACGTTGGCGCAGATGAAGGAACTCAAACGAGCATACGGCTTCGACGACGTTGCCATCGCTCCCGGAGAGATAACACTCAATCCAGAAGGCGTCGACACGTCATTCAAGTTCGACGGCCACGAGTTCAAGATCCCTTTCCTTGCATCGGCGATGGATGCCGTCGTAAATCCCTCGTTTGCCGGAGAGTTGAGCCGGCTGGGCGGATTGGCGGTCCTGAACCTCGACGGTTTGCAGACCCGGTACGAAGACACGGAATCGATCTATTCCGACATCGCAAGCACACCCCGGGAGGAGGCGACCGCCTTCCTCCAGAAGATTTACAGCCAGCCCGTGCGGGACGATCTGGTGTCCCGCCGGGTCGAGGAGATCAAAGCAAGCGGCGCCACGTGCGCCGTTTCTCTTACCCCGGCCAACACCAAACGGCTCGCCCCGTTACTCAAAGAAGCGGGCGCAGAGATCCTTGTGGTCCAGTCCACAGTCACGACGGTCAGGCACATCTCCAAGAGCCTCCGCGGCCTGGTGTTCTCCGATCTGATCGAGAGCCTGGGGCTCCCCGTGCTGGTCGGCAACACCGTCAGCCCTGAGGTGACCCGCCAGCTCATGGAGGAGGGTGTTTCTGGCATCCTGGTCGGGGTCGGTCCCGGCGCCGCCTGCACGAGTCGCGAGGTTCTGGGGATCGGCGTGCCCCAGGTCACGGCGACTATCCAGACGGCGTACGCCAGGGACCAGTATTTCGAGGACACCGGCCGCTACGTCCCTATCATCACCGATGGCGGCATCAGGACCGGCGGAGACGTGTGCAAGTCCATCGCTGCGGGGGCAGACGCCGTGATGATCGGCACACCGTTCGCGCAGGCGAAGGAAGCGCCCGGCCTCGGCTTCAACTGGGGCATGGCGACGCCTCATGCGTCGCTGCCGCGGGGTACCCGAATCCAGGTCGGCACGAAGGCGAGCCTGGAGCAGATACTCCTCGGGCCGTCGTCGCTCACGGACGGCACGCAGAACCTTGTCGGCGCTCTTGAGATATCGATGGGCATGGTCGGCGCTGCCACCGTGCGGGAGATGCACCAGGCGGAGATGATTATCGCCCCGTCGATTAAGACGGAAGGCAAGATATTCCAGCATGCCGGGCTGGGCTCCTAGTCCTCGCGGCCAGAGGGCTAATAGTCCGGCGATAACATCGAGCTAACGGCAATCTCCATCGCCGCCCGTATTCCTTCCCGGGAAGGACCGGCCGGGTGGCAGTAAAGTAGCTGGTCTGATGCCTTCTTTCCGCGCCCCTCGGGGCACCTACGACATTCTCCCTGAAGAGCAGCCATTCTGGTTGTTCGCCACGCGCACCGCGGCTGAGGTCGCAGCTCGATTCGGTTACGGCCGCATCGACACACCGGTCTTCGAGGCGACGGACCTGTTTGAACGGGGCGTTGGAGGCGACACGGACGTTGTCCAGAAGGAGATGTACACCTTCGAGGACCACGGCGGCGATTCGTTGACGCTACGCCCGGAGGGGACCGCCGGCGTTTGCAGGGCATACATCGAACACGGACTCCACAACCAGCCACAGCCCGTACGCATGCACTACGTGGCGAACTTCTTCAGGTATGAGCGGCCGCAGGCGGGAAGATTCCGGCAGTTCTATTCCTTCGGGGTCGAGGCGATCGGCGACAGCTCCCCGCATGTCGATGTGGAGGTGATCGAACTGGGCTGGTCGTTTGTCAAAGCGCTCAACATCTCCGGGGCGAATCTGAGGATCAACAGCATCGGCGATTCCGAGTGCCGCCCGGCATATCTGGACGCCCTGCGCGACTACTATCGGGACCACATAGCCGATATCTGCGACGACGACCGCGCTCGTCTCGATCGCGCGCCGCTCCGGCTGTTGGACTGCAAGAAGCCGCAGTGCCAGTCGATAGGCAACGCCGCTCCGCGCTCAACCGACTACCTGTGTGACGCGTGTGAAGAGCACTGGAACACGGTGCTCGCACTGTTGGCCGGGTTAAAAGACACGTACCCCGACCTCGACTATTACGTCGATCACCGTCTTGTTCGCGGACTGGATTACTACACACGGACCGTTTTCGAGATCGAACCTGAAAACGCAACGGGACAGAGCACATTGCTCGGCGGCGGCCGTTACG
>JAQBUX010000253.1 GCA_027623795.1 Chloroflexota bacterium | reverse complement strand
ACTCGCGAAGAGAATCGAAATTCGGCTAACCGAGACAGAAAGAGAGATCGTAATTTCAGAAAAACAGCGGGTCCTGGTCACCGGGGCCAGCGGCCAGATCGGGTACATGGTGCTCAAGCGATTGCTGGAGCAACCGGAACGATACGAAACGTTTGGCCTGGACCGCGAGCAGGCGCCGTCCGACCGTGTTCCGCCGACATGGCGATTGGAGTTGCCGGAAGGCAGGTTCACCGTATGTGATCTGTCCGATTTCGAGGCGGTGCGCGGCGCGGTGGAGGCGATGGAAGTCGTCGTGCATCTTGGAGCCGATCCTGAAGGCGACGAGTGGGGCAGCGTCCTGCAAAACAACGTCATCGGAACGTACAACGTATTCGAGGCCGCGAGGCAGGCGGGCGTCAAGCGGGTCGTTGCCGCCAGCAGCATCATGGTCTCCCCGGGACACCGCGAGCAAGGTCTGGTCTGAGTCGTTGGCGAGGGTCGACTCACACGCTCACGACGTGTCTTGCATATGCATCCGTGTCGGCCAGGTTGAACGCGACAGGGCGCGCCCACGGCAGGGTGCGGACATCTACGTCAGCCAGAGGGACATCGTCCAGATCTTCGAGAAGAGCATCAATGCGGACGAGAGCGTGCGTTTCGATGTCTTCTACGGGATGTCTAACAACGACCACCGCTGGGTTGATATCGACCATGCGGCGGAAGTGATCGGCTTTGTGCCGGAAGATCGTGCCGAAGCGCACCACGATTACGAAAGCCCGGCGTTGTAGCCAACGCGTTATCGCTGCGCCGCAACGGTCCGATTAATCCAGATCGGCGACGGTCGACTCAAACGGTTGCGGCGACAGTGTGAACGCGTTGACGTCGAACTCGGGACCGAGCCCTTCTCTTATTGCGCTCCCGATATGCCCCTCGGAGCCAGTGACTCCAACCTTCAAGATTTCCTCCTGACGATGACTTCTGGATGCTTCCGTTCGTTCAGGACCAGTTCGAGCTACCCGGTCTGCGGAGGGCTGGGGGTGAATGCGGCCTGTACTAAGCCCCGACGAGCTCCCCGGCGATGCGCGCCACGAGCGTCTGGACGAGCAGGGTGGGGCGGCCGGAGATTCTTGCGAAGCGGTCACGCATTTGCGAGTTAAAGCTCATGCCGTCCAGGACTACGACCTCAAGATCGGCATCTGTCAATTGCGCCGCCGCGGCCTCCAGTTGGTCGTCGCGGTACGGGGAGCACCAGGCGATCTTGACGGAAAAGCCGTCGGCCTCCCACTTGGCCAGCGCCGCCGGGGCCTGCCCCTCGATGGGCGTCACGATGCCGATGCGCCGGGTCTTCGCGATCGCACCCGCGACCGCCGGCATGATGCGGCCGGGGCGGATCACGGGAACGTCACAGTCGAATTCGGGGAAGTCAGGCGCGCCCAGGATCACGACGGCTCTGGCGCCTTCATCTGCCAGTTCTCTCACATGCTTCGCAAGCAGGGGTTGTAGCGCTGTCAACTCGAATTCACGCGTTACGCCGTTCACACCGACGAGCGCCGGGTAGTTACCCGGCTGCGCCTCCAGCGCGTCGATCTCCTCCGCTGAAAGTCCGTCGAGGGCGCCACGCATCTGCAACGGGATACCCGGGACGTACTCACAGAACAGGTCCTCGAAGTCTTTTCGGGGTGTCGTGCCGAGCGTTACAAGTCCGAGCAATGTTTTGTTCCCCGAGCATTGGTTTCTTCCGAGACCGTGTTGGCCATATTGTCCGATTCTGCGCCGTCCGACGCGATCGACTCAGGGGCGGATTGCGATCCAGCCCTGGTCCCCTCACCCCAACCCTCTCCCGAAAGGAGAGCGGTACCCCTGCAGGCGCGTCGGTGTTGTTGTCTCTTACTTGGAATGGCGGGCTCCCGCCTCGCGCCTGCGAATGGTGGGCTCCCAGCTCGCGTCCGGCGGGTACCTCGTTGGGAAGGGGGTGAGTGGAGCGGCGGGCGTCTGGGCCGGGACAACGGGTGTTCATCCGAATGTCGGTCACGCTCGCGCTGCGGTCGCTCTAGCCCTCCACCCGGGTCTTGAGCGCGGCGTTCATCAACCCGAACGTCTCGATCATCAGGACATCGTCCTCTGGACCGGTCAGTTCCGGCACCCGTCTGCCTGTGAATATCTCACGGTGGATGAACGTACACTTGCCATTTTCCCGTGGCTCAATCTCAAAGATGTGTTCGCCCTGAAACTCAGACCGGTCTTCCATCCCGCCTTTCCATGACACCCGGCGGTTTGGGGTGACGACATCAACCACCGAGTCAAACCCGCTGTCCGTGCCATCGGCCATTGTGACTCTAATTTCGACCGTCTCTCCGACGATGGCCTCGCCTTTGATTTCGACTATGTACGGGTTCCAGCCGGACCATCCCGCGAAGTCGGACAGCAGTGCCCACACTGCCTCCGGACTGGCCTCGATCTCGATCTCGGTCCTGATTTCGTGAGCCATCACGGTGTGCCTCCGGGTTCGCTCTGTAGGACGCGTTTGCCTCGTCCCTTCCGCTGGAATGACTCCCCTCGTCCGTTACGCTTCGCTCAGAACAGGCTCCCAGACTTCTGTCAAAAGGAGAAGGAGGCAAACGGCGGCTGGACGGCTTTCCGCATTTCGGCCGGCCCACGGTACGCGGTCCACGGGATCTTGAGACCGACAACCTGAGTTGGCGATCTGCCTCCGGGTACACGCCCCTGCGCTGGCCGGCTAGCCCGTCGCACGCTCCTCTAACCATTCCAGATTGATCTCAAGCCCGAAGCCCGGGGCGTCTGAAGGCGTCACGTAGCCGTCCTTGATGACCGGCGTGCCCGGGAGTAACACCATCTCTTCCAGCGGTACACCGGGAGGGGCGACGCCTTCCGATTTTTCGGCCCACATCACGGCGGGCATGGCATTGGCGAGGTGCTGCCCCCACGGGTAGCTTGAGCTGGCGTGCGGGATGACGGTTATGCCGTGCGCCTCTGCGAGGTGGCAGATTTTGACCCCGGCCGTGATGCCACCGACCCACGACAGATCGGGCTGGAAGATGTCGACCAATCCATGTGTGGCCGCCAGCGCGAACGGGTGTATCGAGTACCAGTGCTCGCCCGTCGCAAGCGTCTGATACGGCACGCGCTCGCGGACCCGGAAGTAGCTGTCCATGTCCTCGGGGATCAGGTAATCCTCAAGCCACTTGATTCGATACGGCCGGAGCGCTTCGCAAATCCGAACCGCGTAATCGGTGTTGAACGACATCCAGGCATCGACAGCTATCTCGACGCCGTCGCCGACCTGCTCTCGTGTCGCTGCGACGAGCTCCTCGGTGCGCCTGATGCCGTCGAGCCCGTCTTCCGGCCCCTCACGCATGAACAGCTTCACCGCTTTGAAACCGAGCTCCAGGAACCAGTCGATGCTGTGCTCGGTCCCGTATGAGATGTCCGTGTTGCTGGCGTAGCAGAAAATCTTCTCCTTCTGCGGGCCGCCAAGAAGCTCATACACGGGCCGCTGGAGGATCTTGCCCTTCAGGTCCCACAGCGCCTGGTCCACCGCGCTGATTGCGAAGCTTGCAAGTCCGGCGCTGCTGTACGGAGCCGATGCCCGTTGCATCAGGTCCCACAGTCGCTCCGTCGCCATGCAGTTCTCGCCCTCAATGACCGCGCCGAGGTGATCGTTGATGATGCTGACTGTTGGGCCACTGTGCAGGGTCATGCCGAAACCCCACGTGCCGTCCTCCGCCGTGACCACGCAGGCGGTTCGTTTCCACCTCGCCGACCAGTCAGCGCGCGTCAACTCTGGATATCGTCGCATCGGACTCACGAAACCGTCGCCGGGTAGTTGCGGAACCCGGGGTTTGGTCTTCATCGGCGGAGTGACGTCGATCTCGACGGCACGAACGGATTTGATTTTCATTGCGTATTGCCCTCCAGCGCGGGGATTCTATGACTTGCCGGGCCGGCGCGCGCTTTGAATCTCGACCATCGGGTCCGCGGATTGAGGCAATTAGGGCGCGACCGTCAGTGGCGGGTGGCACGACTCGAATGTCGGCTCGTCAGAGCGAGCAAGGACCTGTGGTTCTGTCAGAACTCAGGGCACGGGCAAAATAGCATCCTCCGAAACGAGTAGAGGAGCTGCAGATGTCATGCCCGCGTTGCCGGTCCGAGTCCACCGTTAGAAGAAGGTACAGAACATCTCTGGGCTGTCG
>JAQBUX010000252.1 GCA_027623795.1 Chloroflexota bacterium | reverse complement strand
GCCGGGTTGACCCCCGCCAGGTACTCCAGTTCGACGTCCTCGAAGCCCTGCCGGTCAAGGTGCGTCCGAAGCTTCTGGAAGATGTCTTCGGGGCGCATGTCCGGCACCAGCCGGAAATCCATCTTCGCCTTCGCCTCGGCCGGCAGTACCGTCTTCATCCCGGCGCCGTTATAGCCGCTCTCGAAACCGTTAATGTTGGCCGTCGGCTCGAACAACAACTTGCGGCGCAAGTCCTCACCACCCACGCCGCCGACAAACGAATCCACGCCGAAAACCTCTTTCCACTCGTTCGCCTCGTCCGGCAAGGCCGCAACGGCCGCGTTCTCGGAGTCGGTCGCGGGCCTTATGGCGTCGTAGAAGCCGGGGACCAGACATCGGTCGTCGCTCGGATCCTTGATCGCGTTGAGCGCCTGAATCAACCGCCACGATGCGCTCGGCAAGATGGGCGCGTACGACGAGTGGGCGTCGCCGTGGAGCAGCTTCACCGACAGCCCGACCGTCAGGACGCCCTTGAGCCCGAGGTAGATAAAGGGGTCGTCCGACAGGTTGCGACCTCCGCCTTCCCAGATGCAGGCGTCAGCCTTGAACTCTTCGCCACGGGTTTCGATCAAGCCGCGCAGGTTTCGGCTGCCGATCTCCTCCTCGCCCTCGACAAAGAACTTCAAGTTGCAGGGCAGCCCGCCCCGGACCTCGTTGAAGGCGCGTATCGCGGCGAGGCGGGCGACGATGTTGCCCTTGTCGTCCGAAACCCCGCGGCCGTAGATCCTTCCGTCACGCCGGGACGGCTCAAACGGCTCCGAATCCCACAACTCCAGCGGCTCCGCCGGTTGCACGTCGTAGTGCGTGTAAAAGAGCAGCGTGTGGTCGCTCGCTCCGCCCAAAGCTTCAAGGAACCCGAACACCGACGGGTGGCCATCGTTCGGGACCGGAACGATCTCTGCGTTCAGCCCGACAGAGTCAAGCGCGTCCTTGACCAGCCCCGGGGCAAGGTCAAACCCCAGGTCCTGCGCCGAGACGCTGGGCTGCCGGACAAGCGCGGCCAGCAACTCCATCGACTCGTCAAGATGGGCCTCGATATGGTCGTAGATGTCCCGCATGGATGGCACTTATTGCTGCTCCCCGTGTCGCGTCTCGATTGTGATCGCACTGCGGGCCGAGTCGAAGAAGTGTGAACCCTGACCCGCAACATGTCATCCCGAGTGAACTCGGGGATCATTTCCGCCAGGATCACGTAGTCAACATTGGCTCCGCACCGCACGTCATCTCGACCGCAGCCGAGGGATCTTTACCGCCGGAACCGCGGTGCATATCTCTCGACTCCGTCTGTACCGTGAAGGACTGTATTCGACAGAACGTGAAGCGTCCCCGCACATTGATCGTTCCGCCATATCGATCGCGACCGTCGAGCATTCGCGGATCACCCCGGCGACAGAAAAAGGCCGTCGTCTCACTAGAGACGACGGCCCATAGGCTGCCCTGCGATTTAGACGAACCGGTTCAAGCCAGCCTGTCCAGAACTACCTGTTCGGCTGCGGCGTGATCCGGAGGTACGGCTTTACGGCCTTGTAGCCCTTCGGGAACATCCTGTCGGCGTCTTCATTCGAGACCGCCGGCAGCACCACGACGTCATCGCCGTCTTTCCAGTCGACCGGCGTGGCGACCTTGTGGCTGTCCGTCAGTTGCAGCGAGTCGAGCACCCTGAGAATCTCGTCAAAGCTGCGGCCGGTGGACGGCGGGTATGTCAGCGTCAAACGTACCTTCTTGGCGGGGTCGACGATGAACACAGATCGCACTGTGGCCGTTGCGGCCTCGCCCTGCACCATGTCGTAGAGCTCTGCGACCTTGCGATCACTGTCCGCAAGAAGCGGGAAGTTGATCGCCGTCCCCTGCGTCTCTTTGATGTCGCCGACCCACGCTTCGTGGGAGTCCAGCGGGTCAACGCTGAGGCCGACTACCTTGGTGTTCCGCCTGTCGAACTCCGGCTTCAGCCTCGCGACGGTGCCAAGCTCGGTCGTGCAGACCGGCGTGAAGTCCGCCGGGTGCGAGAAGAGGATGCCCCAGCTATCACCGAGAAACTCGTGGAAGCTGATATCGCCCTCGGTCGACGCCTGCGTAAAGTCCGGCGCCTGGTCGCCCAATCGAATCGTCATTTCGTCGTCCTTTTGAATGCGGCATCATCCGATGCGCCTCGTAATCGATAGCGGCTGACCCGTTGGCTCGCCCTTGCCTACCTCGTTCGCCGTAATGGCAAACGGCAGACACATCAACGTCAGCCTCGCCCTCCCGGTCGGGTCAGAGTCCCGCGTGTAGTCCGACGCCGATCCGGCGTCGGACACACCCCCCGAGCCACGCACGTTAACACCGGAAAGGCCACTCCGGCAAAACGATGCTCAGCAACTGGCTTCGTCAACGGCCGACCACTCGCGTGTGATGACCGCCTTTTCCGCCTGGTCGAGCGACCCGTCGATCCGTCGCTGAACTCATTCGCTTGTCATGATTGGCCGAATAATGCAGAGATGTACGACCCACAATGTTACGCCGACACCAGCGCCCCTCAAACGTCATCCAATGCGACAGCGCCACCCGCGATCTCAGGTAACCGCAATGCCAAAAGTCATCGTCTTCGACGTCAACGAAACCCTGCTGGACCTGAGCGTGCTCGACGAGCCATTCGAGCGACACCTCGGCGACGCATCGCTGCGGCCCTTGTGGTTCACGCAGGTTATCCAGACCGCGATCACGGCGACGATGATCGGAGCGCCGTACCGTCGCTTCGGTGAGATCGGCGCGTCGGCCCTGCAGATGGTGGCCGACCGAAACGGAATCGAGCTGACGGTCGAGGCGCGTGACGAGATAACCGGCCGCATGCTCTCGCTACCACCGCATCCAGACGTTCCCGCCGGGCTTCAGCGCCTGCACGACGCCGGATTCCGGCTCGCAGCGCTGACGAACTCGCCCCCGGACGCCGCCCGCGCACAGCTTGAAGCGGGCGGATTGATCAGTCTTTTCGACAACATCATGACCGTGGAATCCGTCGGCGCCTTTAAACCGGACGCCCGCGTCTACCGGATGGCGGCCGCAGAGTTGGGCGTCGAGACGTCCGACATACTCATGGTCGCGGCGCACGACTGGGACATCGCCGGAGCGATGGCGGCCGGATGCGCCGGGGCGTTCGTGGCCCGGCCCGGGCAGGTGCTCAACCCGTACTTTGATCGGCCAGACTTCGTGGGCCGGGACATCCTGGAAGTCGCAGAGCTTATCGTCGCGGCGGACGCCTAAACTTACTTTAACGTCCCAAAAGAACCGCTCGCGACCCTACATAGACCCGCCGGAGGCGATCATGCCGCCGTCCACCAGCAGCGTCTCCCCGTTCACGTAGCCGCCCATGTCGGAACACAGGAACACCACCGCCCCTGCGATGTCGGACGGCACACCGCCGACCCGCATAGGGATTCGGGACTCGATGGCCGGGCGGTCGGCGAACGTCTGTCGTTCCGGGTCCATGCCGTCTTCGGTAAACGACGCGTCGATGTAGCCCGGCGCGATGCAGTTGACGCGGACGCCCGTGCCGCTTAGATCGGTCGCCATCCCCATGGCCATACGCCGCAACCCGGCCTTGGCGATGCCGTACGGCGTCCAGCCCTGGAAAGCACGGTAGGCGTGGACGCTCGCCATGCTCACGATCGCGCCGCCGTCGCCTTGCTCCACCATCTCCCTTGCGGCGCGCTGCGCAGCGAAGAAATACCCCTTGAGCGACAGGTCCATCATGTGGTCCCAGAACGCCTCGTCGACCTCAAAAAAAGGCCTGTTCTGCGGCTGCATGATTGCGTTGTTCACGAGAACGTCGATGCGGCCGTGGGCGGCAACAAACTCGTCGAACATACGGGACAGGCCTGACAGATTCGTGGCGTCGACCTGGTGCAGGGAAGCGTTGCGGCCGTGGCCGCGCACGAGCTCAGCTGTGCGCTCCGTCTCGTCGTCCAGCAGGATGTCTGCGATCCCGACATCTGCGCCCTCGGCGGCGAGCCGGACCGCGACGCCCCGCCCGATTCCTTTTCGTGCTCCTGTGACCAACGCCTTCTTGCCTTCGAGCAGCATGTTCACCCCTGTTGTCCCGATCGTGTTGTCAGTTTTGAGATAGCGAACGGTCGCACCTAGTTGTAGTTCCCACGGACGTTGTTTACAGGCGTGAGGCTGGGGTTGCTCCGTCGATGCCTCCGTGT
>JAQBUX010000251.1 GCA_027623795.1 Chloroflexota bacterium | reverse complement strand
AAGGAGGCATAGGCACCCGCCGTTATTCTTCTGGGATGTAAGGACGTAATGGAGCCGTACGCGCGTCGTCCGACGCACGGCAGGCCGTTGAGACCCCTTACTTTCGCACGCTTACCCGTATCGATGTCAACGTGAGTGGCCGGCACAATCGTCCGGTCGCGGTGTTGCTCGCTGGGAAACGGCCAGGCCGGCGGCCCCGCGAATCGCAGGGTACGCCAGCCTGGTCGTAGCGAGCAGGACTGTAAGCCGGGTTTTGTCCAGGAGCGGCAGCGGGTTTACGGTTTTGCCTTCTTCCCCGCTACCGGTCCCTGTGCGGCCATCCATCTAGTCCTCCCGTCGCCGGAAGGATCAAGCGGCCAACCCGGGGACTGGCCAGACGCCTGCGTCCCCCTATTTGGCCTTGCACCGGATGGGGTTTGCCCTGGCCCCGGCCGTTACCGGCCGGGCGGTGAGCTCTTACCTCGCCATTTCACCCTTACCCTGATTCGCGTTGGACGCGAGCCAGGGCGGTATGTTTCTGTTGCACTTTCCGTCGGGTCGCCCCGCCCCGCCGTTAGCGGGCATCCTGCCTGGTGGTGCCCGGACTTTCCTCCCTCCCGGCCCGATGCTCGGACCGGAACGGCGGCCGCCCGTCCCACTCGCCTACGCCGATGGTACCGCGCCGCAGGCTCTCACAGTTGGAGAATCCTCAACTCTGCCCCGAGCGGAATACGGGCTCCACCCGATCCTCGTAAACAATAATGCGATCCACGAGCGACGCTATGCCGATGTGAAGCTCGCTCAGTTCCGCTGTCTCGAGGGAGCGAACTGCGTCGTCGAAGGTGAATGCACCGCTGCCCGTGCGCAACATGTCCTGAGCGGTCCGTAGAGCGCCGAGGGGCGCCCCGAGGTCGCTCACCCTGCCGCGACCGGACGCTACCTCGCGCACCGCCTCCAGAAATCGATCCTCGACCGACCGGATGTCGTCGCCTTCAGCACCATCGCTCACCGCCCTGAACGACGCACGCAGGTTTTCGACAGGCTCAGAGCGGACAGCCTCGAGCGTCGCCCGGTCCAACTCGGCGGCACGCCAACCCGGATGTGCACCAGCTTCGCGATCCTCGCCGGCCGCTACTCCAACGGAACGTGATGGGCACGCGTAGTATCGATAAGCACGGGTGATGCTGCTTCCGTCGGCCCGGTTCCATCTCCTCCTGCGCTCCTGTCCTCGCATCCCCCGGCCGCAAGACCAGCACCGCGCCAGCCCGCTGAGCAGGTACGGCGTTAGGGACCGGCGCTGGCGGACCGGGCTGCGGGACGCCATTACCGACTGGGCCCGGTTGAACACATCGCGCTCGATGATTCTGTCGTGATTCCCGACGATACGCATCCCGTAGCGGGCGTAGCTACCTGTGTAAGCCCGGTTCTGGAGCATCCCGGAGAGCGTAACCGGCGTCCACGGGCGGTTCGATCTCGTGCGCAGCCCTTCGGCGTTGAACATCCCCGATATGAGCCGCAGCCCGGGTCCGCCCTCTGGCTCCTGGCCTTCAGGCGGCGTCGCACCCGCGTACAGGTCAAATAGCCGACGGACGAGCGCCGCCTCTCCGGGTTCGATACGAAACGACCCGTCGATATCGGCGACGTAGCCGTAAGGCGTGCGGCCCAGAACCTCGCCGCGCGCCGCCTTGGTCAGGAGCGACTCGCGGACGCGCAGGGACTGTGCCGGCGAACGACCGGCGAACGGCAGCGATTCCAGAGCGTTTTGCAGCGGATCGGGCCGGCGGGTGTCTGTACAACGCACCTCACCACCAGCCCGATCGAGCTCGGTCAACCGCCCGACCAGACCGTCCAGTGTGGGCGATAGGTGGCGCGGACCGGGAATGACGACCAACGCTTCCCCACGGCCCAGGCTCTCCAGATACGAGACGAGTCCCGCGAACTGGTCCGGGTCTCTCAGAGGCGGGTCTCCCGGACCAAACGTGCGCGTTAGGGTATGGAACCCCTCACTGCAGTAGCGCTCGATATCGAGAAGCGCGGCCTGTTCAGCGCGCGCGTCAGCGGCGGACGGCCGATAGTAGCCGGCGGCCCTCACTGGCTAGCTTGGGATGAGGATTCGGCCGCAGTTACCACAGGTCACGAGCGCATCTGCGCGGCGCAACCGGGAGGACTCCTTTAGCGGCAACGTGATGTGACACGCCAGACAAACTCCACGCTCCACCCTTGCGACTGCTACGCCCTTGCGCCGGAAAAGTAGCTGGTCGTACAGAGCCAGTTCCCCCGCCGGTACGTTTTTTGCCGACTCGGCCCGTTCCGCCTCCAGCGTCTCAACCTCGGATTTGGTCGCTTTCGACTGCTTGCGGAGACCGGGTGCCGTCTCCGCCCAGGTTGTGGCCCGTTCTTCAAGTGTGGCCGCCAGGTCTTCCCGGGCGCGTTCCGCATCATCCGCCGCAAGCCGGGCCGGGCCGAGCGACTCCTCGGCCTGCATCAACTCCCGGCGGGCAGATGTCTGTTCTTCTTCGACCGCGGTGAGTTCCCGGAGGTTTGTGACGGAACCGCCGTATATACGCTCCTCCAACTCGTCCACACGTTGTCTCAGGGCATCGACGTCGGTCTCGAGACGAGCAAGATGGGCGCGCCGTTCGATGGCGTTCTCTCGCTCTTCCTCGGCCCGTTCGGTGAGTACCGGGATCTCTGCCTGAGCTTCCAGCTGCGCGTCGACCAGTTCCAACTCCTCCCGTTTCGCGGCAAGGCGCCGGTCGACTTCCTGCAGACTGAGGAGTAGATCACCTGAAAGTTGCATCAAAACCAGTTTGTAATCCGTGGTAAGGGTGAGTCCAAATCGGGGTCGGGCGCCTCGCGGGCCGCGCTCTGAAGAATACCATCGTATGAACCGTCGTCGAAACGTGTCAACAAAACAATGATGCGCTTCCCGAGGTCCGGCACACGATTGCCCCCTCACCACGGCGGGCGTATCTTCTAGGATCACCCCACTATCACTATCCCCTCCTGCCTTCCGGGCGAGATCATTGATGGCCTCTAATACCGCTCCAGAATATGTAATCAACCGGCCTCGAACGCGAATCGTCTGTACGCTCGGCCCGGCGACTGCGACGGATGAGGGTGTCGATGAGTTGATCCACGCGGGGATGTCGGTAGCCCGGCTCAACCTGTCTCACGGCACTCAGAAGGAACACAAAGAGGCGATCGCGCGGATTCGCTCCGCCAGTAAGCGCACCGGCGTGGCGGTCGGCATACTGGCGGACCTTCCCGGTCCCAAGCACCGCCTGGGTCCCGCCCCGGCGTCCGAGGTCGTGCTTGAACGGGGCCGGCGCTTCATCCTGCGCGATGGAGATGGCGCCTCGACTTCAGAGATCGGCTACGTTCACCCGCCGGGATTCGTCAGCAGCGTTCCGGCGGGCGCAAGCGTTTTGATCGCTGACGGGGCCATCCGTCTGTCCGTCCTGGAGGCGCGGGCAGGCGAGATCGTGTGCGAAGTTGAAGTCGGCGGGGCCATAGAATCAGGCAAGGCCGTGTCTGCGCCGGGTCACGCTTCACGCATCAGCTATCTCACAGAGGAGACCGAAGCGGCGCTCTCTATGGCCGCCGCCCAGCAGGTTGATTTCGTCGGGATCTCCTATATCCGTACAGCCGCCGACGTGCGATTCGTGCGCGACTTTTTCCTGGCGCGTAACTTTGCTCCGCAACTGATCGCCAAAATTGAGCTTGCGGAGTCCATGGACAACCTGGATGACATCATCGACGCCTCGGACGGCGTAATGGTGGCGCGAGGCGATCTCGGCGTCGAACTTCCGCTGGCCCTGGTTCCCGGAAGCCAGAAGAAGATCATCAGGCAGGCGAATCGGGTCGGCAAAGCGGTCATCACGGCGACCCAGATGCTGGAATCGATGATCAACGCGCCAGCCCCGACGCGGGCCGAGGTTACGGACGTCGCCAACGCCGTACTGGACGGCACCGACGCCGTGATGTTGTCCGCAGAGACCTCCATCGGCCAGTATCCGGGCCTCGCCACCGCTGTGATGGCGGAGATAGCCATGGAGGCGGAAAAGACGCTGAACAGGGAAGAGATCGCCGCACGGCGCCGCAATGGGATCCAGGGCGTGGACAGCGCCATCGCAGACGCCGCCGTATCGACCGCGGATCGCGTTGGCGCAAGCGTGATCCTCGCGTTCACCGAGTCCGGCAGCACGGCGGCACGTGTCGCTGGATTCCGGCCGAGCGTCCCGATCATCGTCATCAC
>JAQBUX010000250.1 GCA_027623795.1 Chloroflexota bacterium | reverse complement strand
AACTGTTAGGATCGGCATGATAAAGGCAGTGTTGCGACGACCCATTGAACCTGAGCCGCACAGCTCTTTCGCCTTCGGAGAGAGGTGTCGCGAGGCCAGCGTCCGCCTATCAATGGGCTCGGTGGGTGACTGCTATGACAACGCCGCCTGTGAGAGTTTTTTCGCCACGCTGGAGTGCGAGTTGATCGGCCGCGGGAGTTTCCGCACACTGTCCGAAGCGAAGAAAGCTATCTTCGAATTCATTGAAGGCTGGTACAACCCGCGCCGCCGTCATTCGGCCCTCGGATATCTTTCACCAATCGATTACGAAAGGAGATACGCTGCCAGCGTTCCAGAACGAAGCCCTGAACTGTCCACCAAACCGGGGTAACTCCATGTTGACTCATGGACCCCTGGCGACGTAGCGACCGCTCGACCATCTTAATCCCGAGTCAACGCCCCCAACAGCGCCGCCGCCTCGTCCGCCGTTGGCGCGACACCGACTCCGGCGGCGCCGGTCGTCTCGTTGAGGCCGAAGGCGAGCACACCGCCCTGTCCCATCCACAAAGCGGTCGTCACGTCCCCCCTTTCGATGCGGCCAAACACGGCGGAATCGTCCAACGACTGTTCAAGGGCCGTCGAGAACTGGAGCGCGTCCGTCCCCGGTTCATCCCATTCGATCGACACCCCAAACGCGGTCTCGCCCGTCGAACTCTCCAGAACGACGTAAGAATCACTTCCCCAGCCGGCGGCAGCCTGGGCGGCCGACAAACCGTCTGCGCCAAGCGATTCCAGCCAGATGCTGATGAACGCCTCGCCAAGAACATCCGTGTAGCGCTCCTCCCATCCACCGCCGAGCGCCGCAGCCAGATCCGGCAGAACTGGAACCGCCGCGGGAAACTCGTTCAACGCGTACTTCTCGGGATGGATGATCTGCTCCGTCGTCTCCGGCAGATCGCCCCATACGGCATCGATGGCCGACATGCCGCCCTGTTGCCAGATCGAGTTCACGAACGCGAACCCGACGGTGTACGGCCACTGGAGCAACGAGACGAGTACGTCCGGCGTCGCCTCCAGTACAGCGATATCTTCGGGGTCGAACACCAGAAGCTCGGCGAACTCGTCGTTGCTGAAGTGCCGTCCCGCGTATATCGCCTCGATAAACGTCGCCTCGCCCTCGACCAGCGCCTGGAGCGCCCCGCTCCGCTCCGAGTCGTCCTCCGCCTCGTCAGCGAGGGCCTTGATCCCAAAGTTCACGTCCTGCAGCAGATGCGTGTACTCGTGCGAGTACACCGACTCCTCCTTGACCGACACCTCGTCGCCGTCGCCAAGGACCAGAAGTTCACCGGTCTCGGTGTTGTACAGCCCGATAACCGCGCCCTCCAGTAAGCGGCGCTCGATATCAAGCAGGTCCTCGTCTTGCGGGATCAGCCCCAGGAGTTTCAACAACAACTCGAGGTCCGCGATATCCGCCAGCACTTCCGGGTCTTCCAGGTCCTCCGCAAGTTCGCTCGCGATCCTGTCTTTGTCGACCAACTCGACGTTCGGGGTCCCGGCCTCGGATAGCTCACGTATCTCTGAGACGAGTGCCCCGATGCGTGCAAGCTCGACTGACCTCCCAATAGAGGGCTGAACTGGCGGGGTCGGCGTTTCAGGGGCGAGAGTTGCAACGGCCGTCGATGTCGGCGTCATAGGCTCAGATGTCACGGTCGCGGGGACCGGCGCCGTAGACGCGTCCGCCGTCGGTTCCGGCACACCGATCGGCGTGGCGGTCGCGGGCAAAACCGTAGGCGCTATCGTCGTCGCAGTGGCCACCCTGCTCGGCGCTATGACGCCTTCAGAGGCGCAGGCGGCCGCCACCAGTACCACAAGTCCGGCTAACATCACGGCCGAAGCTTTACGGAATCGCTGGTTGTGGCTGGATGGAGCCAAATGACTACTCGTTGTGAATGGGGTTCAGGCGACGGCCTGATGACCGAGTACCACGACACGGAATGGGGGGTGCCGTCACACGACGACCGCCACCTGTTCGAGATGTTGGTACTTGAGGGATCGCAGGCCGGGCTAAGCTGGCAGACGATCCTCAATAAGCGCGTCGGCTATCGCCGGGCGTTTGCGGAGTTCGACCTCAACGCAGTCGCAGCATACGGCGAGCCGGACGTCGAACGCCTGGTGGCTGACCCCGGAATTGTCCGACATCGCGGCAAGATCGAGGCGACCATCGCCAATGCCCGAACCGCGCTCGAAGCCCAGGCCGAGTTCGGAAGCCTGGACGCCTACCTGTGGGGACTTGCCGGAGGGGGACCGACTCGAAACGCCCGGGCGGGACTTGGCGATATCCCGGCCACGACCGAGGTTTCGGAGTCGATGAGCAAGGCCTTGCGGAAACGCGGGTTCAAGTTCGTCGGTCCCACTACGATCTACGCCTTCATGCAGGCGACCGGTATGGTCAACGACCACGTGGTCACCTGTTTCCGGTACAACGAGGTCTGATTTCGATCAAAACGACCCTCGACCACCCAATCTGAACTGAGGAGCGGCAAAATTGGACAAGCAGATCTTTGGCATCGGCGGTGATTTCTTTCCGCCTCAGTGGAAGCGCCCCCTGCTCCGTGAGCATCTGCTCACCCTGTCTGACAAGTCCCGTCCGAAGGTTTGTTACGTGGGAACGGCCACTGGCGACGCCGCATACAACGTCGAGATCTTCTACAAGGAGTTCGGGCGGCATGACTGCGAGACGTCCCACTTGAGCCTGTACTCGCCGCCGCAAAAGGACATCCGGTCCTACGCGCTAAAGCACGACATCATCTACGTGGGTGGCGGCAACACAAAGAACCTGATGGCCCTGTGGAAAGAGTGGGGGTTCGACGAGATCATGCGTGAGGCGTGGGAGGCCGGGATCGTACTGTCCGGCACAAGCGCCGGGTCGATCTGCTGGTTCGACGACTGCATCACGGACTCCATCCCGGGCGGGCTGACCTCGCTGAAGTGCACGGGGCTGCTCAAGGGAAGCAACTCGACCCACTACAGCGCGCACCCGGACAGGCCGAGCACATATCGAGAGCTGATCCGCACGGGCGAGGTTTCGCCCGGAATCTCGACCGACGACGGCTGCGCGCTCCACTTCAAAGGCGACGAGTTGCACGAGATCGTCACGCAAGACACGAACGCGCGCGCCTATCGGGTCGAGCGCGTCGGCGACGAGTACCGGGAGACGCCCCTGGACGCGCGATACCTGGGTTAGTGGCGAAGAGTGGCGTCATTACGGGACGTGGGAGGCCAACGTCACGCGTGGCGCCGACGACCAGCAACGTACACTGCCCCACACAAGTCATCCCGAAACTCCAGCACACATGTCATCCCGAGCGAAGTCGAGGGATCTACGCCACCACGCACTCGGTGAAGACGCATCAATTCCGGCCACTACTACCCGCCCGGAACCGGTCGCTGTCACGCACGGCTTGTTGGGCTCACCCACCGCACATGTCGTGGGAGATCGTTGCATCCCGGAACGAGCGCTACTTCAACCACGAACCCCGCGGTACAGATCCCTCCGCTACGGTCGGGATGACAAGTGGCGGACGCCATCGTCGTGGGTAATGCGCCTCGGAACCTGGCCCTCTCTCCCAGCGGGAGAAAGCCTCCCCGTACTTGATACGGGGGTTGGGAGCCCGCCCTTCCGGGGAATGATGAGGGAGAAGTCCTACCCGCATCCGGCTTTGCAGCGCGCCCACTACTCCAACAACGCGTCCGCAAGCTCCGTGAAGTCCGCGACAGTCACGTCCGGGACGTGCGGCGAATCTTCGTATGGCAGACCGTATCGATTCACGAATGCGCCCCGCATGCCGCAAGCGCGCGCGCCCATCACGTCGAACGAGTTCGCCGAGACCATCAGGCATTCACCGATCTCGAGATCCAGAATGTGCGCCGCCCGCCGGTATACGCCGGGGTGGGGCTTGAAAGCTCCGACGACCTGAACCGAGATCACGGCGTCGAATCCCCATTTAATGCGGTTCCTGGCAAGATGAGCCAGAAATTCCGGCTCGCCGTTTGAGAGCGCCACCAGCTTGTAACGACTTTTAAGTCGCTCAAGGCCCGCCGTGACCTCCGGGAAGGGCGACAGGTTCTGCCAGGCGATCATGAAGTCCCTGATCTCGTCCCGGCTCGCCTCCACGTTGTTCAACTGCAAGACGTATGCAAAGGCCCGCCGTGCGACTTCGAGATATCCCGAGTGGCCGAGATCAACGATGTTGTCCTGGTACTGCTCG
>JAQBUX010000249.1 GCA_027623795.1 Chloroflexota bacterium | reverse complement strand
GGGTGGCCTCCCCCCCGCCGTTCCCGGGCTTCACGCACACCGTGCTGCCGCTGTTCGATCGCGAGCTGCTGATAGTGAGCGACGAGTCGGTGGTCGACCACGGCGACGACTTCCCGAAGTTGGTGTGGGTGATGGACGCCCGAGACGAGACGAATCCGGTGATTATCAGCACCTTCCCGATGCCGGACCCGGAGCTTTTCAAGGACAGCGACGGCAGGTACGGCGCACACAACCTGCACGAGAACAAGCCGGGACCGCTGTCGATGCGCTCGGACTCGCTGATCGTGGGGTCCTACTTCAACGGCGGGGTCCGGGTCCACGACATCAGTGATCCCTTCCGGCCGGAAGAAGTCGCCTACTTCATCCCGGCCTACCCGGACGGCATGTCGGGTGTGAACATCAACGACGTGTACTGGGACGAGAACGGCCTGATCTACGCAATCGACCGCTTCAAGGGCGGACTGTACGTGTTGGAGTTGACGCTGTAGGGGAGGGTGATGGTGGAGCATGAAGCGAGCCAGGGCTATGTTGCCGAAGCGGTGTGCAGGGGTAGATTGATATCGACCCGAGGGCGGACAGCCAGCCGCTCCTACAGTCTTGCGGAGCGCGGCCCATGCTGAGGCTCTCGAAGCATCTCTCTGCCGCCCCTACAGTGTTGCGGAGCGGCCCATGCTGAGGCTCTCGAAGCATCTCTGCCGGACGCAGGCGTTCCAACGTCGTAGGGGTCGATTGGTATCGGCCCGAGAGCGGATAGCCAGCCGCCCTAATGGCGAGTCCCTCTAAGCCTCGATGCCCATCTTCCGGGCCAACTCCTGCCGATACTCGGCCTTCGTGCGGAGAGTCGGGTTGCCGGCGACCAGCTTCTCGGTCTCTTCAAGAATCTCGGCGTCGGACTTGGACAGGTCCAGAAGGTCGAGAACCGGTTGCTCGATCTGCCACGGCGAATCGACGAACGCCTCGATGTTGTTGCCCTCGGGGTCCGGGAAGTACATCGACCACGACATGCCGTGATTAATGATCCGTCCGGGTTTTACGCCGCGTACCGCAAGTCTCGCGCGCAGATCACGTAGATCGGACAGCGACGCGACGCGGAACGAAATCTGGTTGAGGAAGGTGACCCCTTTGGCGGCGTCCCGTCCAGAGACCAGAACGACCTGGTGATGCTCGTCGGGGTCACTGCTCAGAAACCGGATATCGAGGTCCAGGTTCGGGCCTACCAATCCGCGGTCCGTCTCGGTCAGGGCGAGGATGTCGGTGTAGAAGTCGTACATGGGCTCGACATCGAAACAGTGAATCCCCATGTGGCTGAACGTGATGGCCGGTTGCGCCATATCAAACCTCCCGGATTTACCTGGATTTACCTGGAATTACAGGGTGTACAGGCATGTCGTCAGATGACGGCCAGTCTACGCCGCTCTTCTCAAACGGCGCGCTCCGGGTGATCGTGGATGTGGGCGGCGATGTCCCGGGCGCGGGTGACCCAGATCTGGTCCGATAGCCCGGCGATGTGACTGAGCGCCCGCCGCAGTTGCCGCAGTCGAAATGGCTGGCCGACGATATTGGCGTGTATCGCAAGACCGAACACGAGTGGCTCCGACTGCTCCAGCATCTCGTCGACCTGGTCGATCACCATGTCGGCGAAGTCGCTCGCGCTCACGAAGCGGCCGATAATCGCGGCGCTGTCGTTGATCTCCTGCGAATACGGGATGGCGAGGATTCTGCCGCCGCGGGTGTTGAGCCATATCGGCTGATCGTCCGCACACCAGTCCAGGACGTACCTGTACCCGGCCTCGCCGAGCAGGTCCGGGGTCAGGTAGGTCTCGGCCAGCCAGGGGCTGAGCCATCCGGCTGGCGGTTCGCCCGCAGCCGCGCCAATCGTGTCGGTCACCTTACGGATCAGCGCCACTTCGTCCGCCTCGCCAAGCCCGGCCTGGCTTTCGGAGTTCGTGCGGCCGTGGGCTGCGATCTCGTGTCCGGCGTCATGGAATGCGGTCACGAGTTCCGGGCTGTGTTCGCATAACTCGCTGTTGAGAAGAATCGTGGCCGGAAGATCGAGCGAGCGGAACAGGTCGAGCAGCCGCCAAGCACCGACACGGCTTCCGTACTCACGCCAGGATGTGTTCAGCACGTCCGGTTTTGATCCGCCGGGAACGAGGTCCTCGACCAACCCCTCGTCAAAACCGTACTGCTCAACGTTCAGGGCGATGTACACAGCAAGGCGGGCGCCGTTCGGCCACGTGTAGTCGGGTCGCCGGGTGATCGGCGAGTAGTCGTAGCGGCCGTGACGTTTAAGCATGGTCTCCTCATCCGCGCTGCGCGGGTCCGCGTTCCGGTCGTGCGCCGCGTCCCGCCCCGCAGTCAGTCGGCATGCTTTGCACCGGCCAATCATCGCCGAAGGTTGAACGGGACTCCAGCGCCAGGCGGCGGGCAAAACCACGCCTCCCCTGCAAGGTTTCAGGTGGTCTGCCCTTCTCGGCGAATGTGGTTACGGCGGTTGGCTGCAAAGTATCCCGCGGACGCGACCAAGCCCCAGAACGACGCGGGACGACGCGAACCCGTCAAAACGAAAAAGGTCCCGGCGGGTTAACCCGCCGGGACCTCAGATGTTCGACCCCAGCCCACGCCAACGGCGCATTTCGACGCCCCCGGAGAGGGGAATGTTGGTCGCTAGACCGTCGCAGTCACCGCTTCTTCCGATGACACGCTTTTGCGTGATCGGTATCCCCACGCGACGACTCCGAGCATGGCCATGCCTGCCAGGACCGCCAGCCACAGGTTGCTTTGTAGCACCGACGAGGAGCCGTTAGAGGACGCGGAAACTCCGGCGCCCTCCAGTGTCTCAAGCCGGTCTTGCATAGCCGCGATCTGTGCGTCCTTTTCCAGGACCATTCCGTACAGACCCTGGATGGCCGCCAGCGATACACCGTCGGCGTCCACCGTGTTGATCGTCGTGTCGTTCACTCCCAGACCGAACGCCGCGGCGAAGTCCTGCGCCATCGGCCCGAGGTGACGGACCCCGTCCTGGGTCTCGTAGCTGTAGGTACTGATCGGAATCGAAGCAAGTCGCTCAACGATGTCCCTCGGGTCCACCGTTTGCAGCCCTGACTTGGCGTTGCGGTCGCTTGTTACGTTCCACCCGCTGCCGCCGGGATCCAGCGTTACACCAACCGTTGCCGCCGCATTGGAGTAGAACGTCACCCCGCCGGAGGCCCTCACCAGGTACTGGTTGGCCGCTGTCGACGCCAGCACGGCGCCGGTGGAGTCAGCCCACACGTTTGCGCCGTCGTGAAGCGCCTGTGCGTTGAACCCGGAGGCGATGCTGTGGCCGCCGGTCGCCGCATTCGACTCACCGCCGGGGACGGTGCCGAAGAATCCAGCAGCGGTGTTGTCCCGACCTCCACCGATAGCGGCGTTCTGACCGCTCGCTACGTTCGACTTTCCACCGGCCACTGTGGCACGGTCGGCGCTGGCGATGTTCGAGTCGCCACCGCCGACCGTGGAGTGGAGCTTCGTAGCGGTGTTAAGCTCACCGCCGCCTACGGTTGCCAAGTCACCGCTTGCCAGATTTGCCTCTCCGCCGCCAATCGTTGAGCTCGCCCCGAAGGCGGAGTTTTCGATCCCGCCGGACACGGTAGACGTGCCTCCTCCAGCCGTGTTGCTGTCACCACCGCCCACGGTGTCATTGAAGTCGGATACCGTGTTGTTTGTTCCACCGGCGATTACTCCACCGGCTGCCCCGATTGCGCTGTTGCTGGACCCACCGCCGATCACGTTTGAAGTACCAAACGGGCCCGGCTCGATCCTGAACGCCTGCGTGCCGCCGACGTGCAGCTCAAGCGGCTGGTTGTCGGTGGTACCCAGAAAGTCGATGCCGGCCGTTGTGCCGGAATTCCCGGCAAGGAGCCACGCATCACCGCCGCCCCCGGCGGGACCAGTCGCGCCCGTAAGACCGATCGGTCCCTGAAGACCGTTAGCGCCGTTCACGCCCGTTGCACCCGTCAGGCCAATCGGTCCCTGAATACCATTGGCACCGGTCAGGCCGATCGGGCCTTGAAGACCGTTAGCGCCGTTCACGCCAGTCGCGCCCGTCAAGCCGATCGGGCCCTGTGCGCCATCAAGACCTGTTAGGCCGATAGGACCCTCGACGGCCCAGAAGACGTATGTTTCGTTCTGCTTGCAGTCCAGGAACGTGTCCACGACACGGGTGTGGTTATTTTTGATGCAGGCGTTGACGATCCCCGCCGTCGCCGGACTCACA
>JAQBUX010000248.1 GCA_027623795.1 Chloroflexota bacterium | reverse complement strand
CTTCCGATCACTGCCGAACAACTCGCCTGCCTGACGGAGCAACTCGATCCGGAATCCATCGAGTCCCTGGCGTCCGGCGATGTTTCCGGGCTGGCGGCGTTCTCGATCCTCCGCGTCCTGAACACGTGCGACCTGAACCTGTTTGACCTCGGGAACTAGGAGATCGAGCGGCCGTCCGGATCTGAGAAACCCGAAGAGCCCGAAATTAATCCCCGGCAGATACCGCGGTGTTAATTCACGCCGGGATCTTCGGTCGTAACGATCAACACCGGGCACTCTGCGCCGCGGATCACCTGGTCCGTGACGGAACCGAGCACCCAGCGCTGGAACCCTCTCAAGCCGTGGGTCGCCATCACGACTATCGTGCCGGGCTCCTCGTGCGCGGCGCGAATGATCGCCCGCGCCGGGCTGCTGCTGACAGCGATCGCGTCTGCCTCGATCCCTTCGTCGAGCGCCTCTTCGACGAACGGCTTCAGATATTCACGTGCGTCCGCCCTCATCTGGCCACCGGTGTAGAGGTGGCCGAATGGCGCGCCGGTTCTCGGTCCGTGGATATACGTCCCGACGGTCGCCGTCATCAAGTGGAGCCTGGCGTCAGTGGCGAGGGCGATCGCCATCGCCGTGTCCAGCGCCATTTCGGAGGTAGGCGAGGCGTCCAGCGGCACGATCACATTCTTGATCGGTTGCGGGGCGGTTACGCTGCTCCGGCCGTTGCCGGGCCGCAACAGCAGCACCGACACGGGTGACGAGCGCACAACACGATCGGCGATGCTTCCAAGCACCCCGCGGGCGATTGGCGACGCCCGGTGAGTGGCCATCGCTATCAAGTCAGCCTCGGTGGCGATCGCCTGCGCCACGATCTCGTCTTCCGGGTTGCCGGAAACGACGTTGAACGTGACCTCGACGTTCGCCGGCACAAGCCGCCGAGCTGTCGACTCGAGGTAGCGCATCGCGGCGTTGTGGAGCCGGTCATACATGCCGAGTCTGACCTCGCGCTCCGCCATAACCTCGGGTGGATCTGGCCGGGGACCGCCGGCGGTTATGGGGGTGGCCGGTACCGGCTCGGCCTCGACCACCGTCGTTAAGATCAACTCAGCTTTGAGTTTCTCCGCGAGCGGCGCCGCCCAAGCCAGAACGCGCTCGGATGTTTCCGAGCCGTCCAGTGGAGTAAGGATCTTCTTGAACATGTGCGACCTCCCTGCCGGTACGGGGCCTTTCAGGAGCCTCACCATAAGCGTACGGGCCCGGCGGTGAGGAAGGCGTGAGAGATCGCCCTTGGGGTCTGAGAAACGGGACGCATCCCGGCGCCGCGTTCGCTGCTAAACTCGACCGACCGTCGCTCCGAAGATGCGGCGGTCGACAAGCCGGAGGCGCACTTCGCGCGATGAGGGACAAGCGGATATGAAATCGGTCGCCGCGATACACACCCAGCACGGGGCTCCTCTTGCCGTCGACGAGATCGAGCTCCCGGACCCGCGACCTGATCAGGTGATCGTCAAACTGTTTTCGTCGGGCATCTGTCACTCGCAACTACACCAGATGCACAATCCGGCTACCGAGACGCCGGCCACGTTGGGGCACGAGGGCGCAGGCGTCGTAACCCATGTCGGCAGCGACGTCACGCACGTCAAAGAGGGCGACCACGCCATCGTGACCTGGGTCCCCCGGACACCCGTCCGCGGCCGGATTGCTGGTCCGCCGACCGGCGTCACGTACCGTGAAGAACCGGTGAGCGGGCCTGTCTACACCTGGGGCCGGGACGTGCTGACTTCAGAGCAGCTCGTCGTCCCGATCCCCAGCACTGCGCCAAAAGACCTGTCGTCGATCGTCGGATGCGCGGTCTTGACCGGGGCCGGCGCCGTCATGCATACGGCCAACGTCCGCCCCGGCGACTCGGTCGCAATTATCGGAGTTGGAGGTGTCGGGATATCGGCCGTCCAGATGGCGAGCCTGCTCCTGGCTTATCCGATAATCGCCATCGATCTTGATGACGAGAAACTGGCTTTCGCAAAACGAATGGGCGCGACACACACCGTAAACGCCTCAAATGTGGACCCGATCGAGGCGGTCCAGGAACTCTCAGGCGGGGGAGTGGACTACGCCTTCGACGCCATCGGTCTCCAGATAACGAATGAGCAGATACTCCCGATGACGCGTGGCGGTGGTTCAGGCGCAGACAATCACGGGGGCATGGCCGTCTTGATCGGCGTCCCCGGGGAACAGATGACGGTCAATCCGCGCCTGTTTTTCGGTGGCCAACGGCAGTACCGGGGCAGCCTCGGCGCGACCCGCCCGGAGGCGGATTTCCCGATGTACCTTCGCTGGTATGAAGAGGGCAAACTCAAGCTGGATGACATGATCACGCGGCGTTACCGGCTTGAAGACATCAACCAGGCGTGTGACGACCTTCAGAGCGGCCAGATCACGGGCCGGGCGATCATTGAATACACCGAGTAACGACAGCAACCAGGTCCACCACGCCGGACTGCCGATCGATCAAAAGGTCTGTGTTGTCACGGGCGGAGGGCAACCGAGGGGCAAAGCCGTCGCCGAGGCGCTGGCGAACGCGGGGGCGAAGACGGTCGCTATCACCTATTCCGATGATCGCGACGCGGCCCACGAGACCTACCTCGCTATCCAGGCGATCGGCGCCGGTTGCCTCCTCGCCCAGATGGACGTGACCGATCGATCGTCGGTGCGGAAAGTTTTGCTCTGGGTCACTGATCAGGTCGGCAAGATCGATGTCCTCGTGAACGCTGAGGAGACCTCCTGGCCGGATTCGATCGGCTCCGCGACCGCCGGCGAACGACTGAAGGCGGTCGGCGTCAATATCCGGGCGCAGGCGCTCACGGCGGACGAGGTGTTGCCCTTCATGGGCATACAGCGAACGGGCGGTCTCGTCATAGGCGTCGCTGTGGACGACGGCGTAAGTGAGGCGCTCAAGAACTTCAACGAGCCGGGTGTGGCCGCTTCAGTTACGGCAGCGATCTCGCCGATGACGGCGCTCGCCGCGACGCGGCAGGTGACGCTAAGAGTGTTGCCCTTCGGCCCGCCGGAACAGGTGGCGGACGCCGTCGTGGAGCTGTCGACCGACACGCATGCGGAGGCTGGGGACAGCGGTTAGGTGTGTGCCTCATGGGGTTGCTTAAAGGATTGAGGCTGGTCGGAGCCGACCGCTATTGATTGGTGCCAGAAGCACGGACGACGTTCTCCTCCTTCTCCGGACGGATCAGGACGAAAGCTTCCCGCCGATATTTTTTGGACCGACCCTTGGACGTACCGCTAACTATCGACTGCGCACAGTCTTCCTTGGAACTACAGCTAGTCTGGGAACTCCAGCGCCGCGCGCACGCCCATGAACGGCGCAACGAGAATGAGCACCACGCCGATCGCGAGTCGAAGGTGGTTCGTGTTCATCCGGCTGGTGTGGGACGCGCCAAGGTAACTGCCGATCATGCCGGTCGAACCCAGTAGCACAATCAGCAGGAGATCGATGTCCCCGCTGATCAGCTTTCCGACAAACCCCGACGCTCCGACAAGCAGCCCGATTATCGTGTTGGTCCCGATCGCAATCGCCGGGTGAAGTTTGAGGACGTTCACGAGCGCAGGCATCCGGATGGTCCCGAGCACAAGTCCGACCGCGCCGCCGAGTACGCCGATTGCGAATCCGACGGCGGTCTCAAAAACGAGACGTCGCGTTGTGGGTAGCGTATGCGTTTCCGCACGATCGGTTTCGCCGTCGGATCGGACTGCGCGCGCCAGGGCTACCAGGCCCGACCAGACAAGTACCAGGGTCACGACGGCAAGCAGTATCCAGACCCGTATCGACCCGGATGTCAGACCGCCGACGAGGGCTCCGAGTAACGAGGGCACACCGATCAGCAGCACGACGCGCGGCGCGACCCGTTCGGAACGCCAGTGTTTCCAGCCACTCGTGACCGCTGTGGCGACGGCAACGGCAAGATTCACGCCCGCCGCCACCGGAACGGCGATGCCGAACGCGATTAATAGTGGCAGCCGTACCACGCCAAGGGCCATGCCTACGAGGCCCGACAGGTATGAGACGGCGAAGGCCAGGAGGGAGAGAAGGACTATCTCGAAGGTCGAGAGGTCGGACAGGGGGCTGCCGGACCAGATGCTTAGGACAGTCATCATCGGGCCGCACTCCGGGTCCGCGTGGGCCGTTCAGCGGAGACCGCGCTGAAGCGTGGTGCGACGATGGTGCTGCGCTGTGCATGACGGGGAGCCGGACGGCACGCAGGGG
>JAQBUX010000247.1 GCA_027623795.1 Chloroflexota bacterium | reverse complement strand
CCGCAGTTGCACCGGAGATCGCGACCGAATTGGCCGGATCGGAGGTAATGGTTATGTCGTCGGACACTTGTCCGTCGCCGTCAGCGTCAACAATCGGGCTGTCCGCCGAGGAAATAATGACGATCTGAGTCGTCACTCCTGCGGTGAGCGCCCCGACGATCGCGCCTGCGGCATCTACTGATACTGACTTTGACACAGCCACGTTGACGTCTGCGTCTTCGACGAAGATCGTCACACGGTTGGCGTTGTTGTCGGACTGCCCGGTTGTCGGAGACGCCTGGGCGATCGTGTTTTGTGCGACCCCCGTTGCGTCATTCACTTCCACAAAGGTGGAGTAGATCGTCTTACCGGAGCCGGCGTACGTGTAGCCGGTCGCCGGCGTGGGGTCGTTCGTCAGGTTCGACCACTCGTTTGCGACGTAGACGTTAGCGTCTACAGCCGCACGCGCATTCGAGCCGGACGAAGTCAGGCCCACATACCCCACTACCAACAGCACGAATGCTGCCAGAGCGGTTATCAATTTCACCGAAAGTTTCACGTTCCTTGTCCCCCTATGACTTTCGCTTCTCTGACCACCGCTGGCAGTGAAATCTGCCCGTGGGCCCTGGCCTCGCCGTGATCCCAAGTTGAACACTTTCCTTCCACAGGATCGCTCCGTCTTAGATTTCGACGGCGCCGGCCCGTGATACGTCCCAAATACTTCACATGGAAAACGCGCACACATACGCGCGGACTCCCGGGACTGGAGCCGAGCAGTCTGGATTCTTACACTCCGGTCAAGAGGCTGTCAAGAAGCTAAAAGCGCGCCAAGCGGGGCGTTTTAGCTGCGTCTCCGGCACTCTTATCCGGTAGCGGATGAATCCCGATCCGCAGGGCGCCCGACACGGTTATCGCGGCGGCCAAAAGATTACGTGCGAGGCCAGATCAGTGTCAACGACTTTTAGGGCACACGAATCGCGCTTTTGACGAATGTCTGAGGTGTGCGTATCCAGAAATCTAGTGACGGCGCAGACGCGAGCGGGCCGCCGTGCCCTGGAGAAACGGCGGCCCTGCGTCCGATTGGTCTCTCGCTGCGGAGCAAAAAGGGCGATCCCCCTGCTCCGCTGGAGAATTATCCCGGTTTATTGATTTATGGCCGCCAGGAACTCCTTGTTGTCCTGCGTCTTGGACAGGCGTTCGATGACACGTTCTGTTCCGACGGTGTTGTCGCCACCGGAGTCGGCGGCGATGATCGACACCATGCGGCGCAGGAGCCAGATCTGGCGCAGGTCCTGCTCCGATAGCAGAAGCTCCTCGTGGCGGGTGCCGCTTCGCTGGATGTCTATCGCCGGATAGATACGGCGCTCGGCAAGGGTCCGGCTGAGATGAAGCTCCATATTGCCGGTGCCCTTGAACTCTTCGTAGATCAAGTCATCCAACCGGCTGCCGGTATCGATAAGACAGGTCGCCAGGATCGTCAGGCTTCCGGCCTCGTCGCAGTTGCGGGCGGCGCCAAAGAAGCCTTTGGGCGGGTACAGCGCAACCGGGTCCATGCCGCCGGACAGTGTCTTGCCGCTGCCCGGCACTGACAGGTTGTAAGCCCGAGCGAGCCGGGTGAGGCTGTCCACCAGAATCACCACGTCTTCACCGGCCTCGACCAGACGCTTGGCCCTCGCCAGCGCCGCCTCCGCCGCGCGGGTGTGGTCCGCGGGCGGCTCATCAAATGTCGAGCTGAAGACTTCGCCCTTAATGGACCGCCGCATGTCTGTGACCTCTTCAGGCCGCTCACCGACGAGGGCGACGATCAGGCTGACACCGGGGTTATTTTCGGTGATGCCCTCTGCGATCTGTTTCAGGAGGATCGTCTTGCCGGCTTTCGGAGGGGCGACGATCAGGCCTCGTTGACCTTTTCCTATCGGAGCGACCATATCGATCATTCGCGTCGACAGGGCTTTGGGCGTCGTCTCGATCTTCAACTGCTCGTCCGGGAAGATCGGGGTAAGTGACTCGAACTTGGGCCGGGTGCGGCTCGACTCCGTGTCGCGACCGTTGATGACCTCAACGCGGATCAGCGAGTAGTAACGCTCGCCCTCTTTCGGCGCACGGACCTCCCCCGCAACCTGGTCGCCGGGCCTGAGGCCGAAGCGTCGAACCTGGGCTGGAGCAACATAAACTTCGTTCTCCACCGGGCTGCCGGTGGGAGGCCGTAGAAAGCCATGCCCGTCTCCGGAGATTTCAAGTATCCCCATCCCCAGGAGCTGGCCAGCCTCTTCAGCGTGCCGGGCCAGAATCTGAAGGACAAGCTCGGAGCGCTTCCGGGATATCCCCTTCTTGAGTCCGATCTCCAGCGCCCGGCTCCTGAGTTCGTCCATCGACATTGCGCCGACGTCGCCGAGTTGCGAGCCGCCGTCATCGAATTGGACGTCCTGCGGCAGCCCCGCCGGCGTTGCACGGCCGCGGCCGTTCGATGGGCGTCCCCGGTGGGATGACCGGCGACGCCGGGTCCGGGTCTGGCTCTGAGTAGTCAGCTGTTTTCCTCCAGGTTGCGTCTCTTATGAGACGTAGGTGATGCGACGCTGAACGCGTCATGTGAGAAGTCGCAGCGTCGGCGGCAATCGTCCTCGAACGGCAGCCGAAGCCTACCGCCCCGGCGCTTGCGCTCGGTGCGAGATTATCTGTGGATGAGTTGGGGACGGAGTCTGGCTGGAGTCGGTCTCCGGAGCGCGACCTGGCAATTCTGGCCAGCGCTCTGTGTCCGTCAGGTAGCCCGTCGGAATTTTTGCCTCAGGACCGGAACGCTCGATGAATATCACCGAGGTCCACACCGCCGTTCGGTGTTTCGATGCGGACAAATACCGGGAGGTGCCACTGGGGCGGGGAGGCCGGAAATCCCGGCCGTGATGTCTCAACCGCAATTCGCGCGGACCAGATATCTGCCCCGACTATAACATACCTGACACATCATTCACTACGTAGAAATACCAGACCTCGCGACCATCTCCGGTGAGGCCGGTAAACCTCCTGCCGGTGAATCGTCGAACGGCATCACATGCTGTGTTCCTGCAATAAGGGTTGAGACGGCCGCACGTATGAATTCACGGAACAAAGGGTGCGGCCGGTCGGGCCGGGAAGCAAACTCGGGATGGAACTGGGTGCCGACCATAAACGGATGGTCAACCACTTCACTGATCTCGACCAGCGACCCGTCAGGCGCAGTACCGCTGGACAGGAGCCCGCTCTCGTTGAGCCGGTCGCGATACTCGTTGTTCAGCTCGTAACGATGCCGGTGCCGCTCGGAAATAAGGTCTCGCCCGTACGCCTCCGCAGCGACGCTCCCCGGCTGAAGTTTGCAGGGGTATAACCCCAGGCGCATTGTGCCTCCTGTCGCCCCAAGCTCTCGTTGGCCCGGCATGAACGCGATCACCTGATCCTCGGCGGTGGGGTCGAACTCGGAAGAGTTTGCGTCCTCCAGTCCGAGAACAGACCTGGCGTACTCGATGACCATCACCTGCATGCCAAGGCAGAGTCCCAAGTAAGGGATCGCGTGCTCGCGAGCAAATCTCGCCGCGTCAACCATCCCCTCGATTCCACGCTTCCCGAAGCCGCCGGGGACCACAATGCCGGACACGCGATCAAGTATGTGTTCGGCGCCGTCTGCCTCGATATCTTCAGCCCGAACCCATTCGATCTCGACATCGCAATCATGGGCAAGCGCTGCATGCCGGAGCGCTTCGATCACCGAGAGGTATGAGTCCGGCAGTTCGACGTACTTGCCGACTATGGCGACGCGCACGGTACGCCGCGGATCGCGGAGCTTGGTGACCATGTCAGACCACGCGGTCAGGTCCGGGCTCCGCGTAATGCCGAGACGCGCGCTGAGGAATGCACCGAAGCCCTGCTCTTCCAGGCGCAACGGGACGGCGTAAACCGAATCCAGCGTTTCGAGTCCGATCACGGCCTCGGTCGGCACGTCGCAATACAGGGATATCTTCTCGCGCAACCCGACATCGACTTCGTGATCGCTGCGGCAGATGATGGCATCCGGCTGGATGCCGATGCCCCTGAGGGCCTGGACGCTGTGTTGCGTGGGTTTCGTCTTCAGCTCATGCGTCGAGCCGAGGTACGGCAAAAGGGTGAGGTGCACGTAGGTGGCGTTGTCCCGTCCGACGTCGTTTCGGATCTGCCGAATGGCCTCGAGGAAGGGAAGTCCCTCGATGTCCCCGACAGTCCCGCCCACTTCTATGACGGCCACTTCTGCCCCGGTCTCGTCCGCGAGCTGGTGAATCCGTTCCTTAATAAGGTTAGTGACG
>JAQBUX010000246.1 GCA_027623795.1 Chloroflexota bacterium | reverse complement strand
GGTGTTCGATCACGAGTCCGCCTACCAGGCCGCTCGCTCCGGTCACCAGTACTTTCTTTTTGTCTGCCATGTGGGCCTCCGTTCGTGCGCCGGTCGAGGGTCGCCGGTAGGGTATGGCGTGGCTTGGGTCGATACAAGGAGCGTGACAGTGGGCGCGGGTTGTCCTTCGGAGGGCCTCGGGGCGCGATGGGACTGCGGTAGGCGGAGATCTGGGCGAAGGCAGACGCCGTCCTGGGGTGGTGTCCGCTACCCTCGTCCTCGATTTAAAGAGGCGACTGGCCTCCGTCCATTTTTGGACGGAGGCATTGCACAGGAGTAACGATTGCCAGAGATGACCGGCGGCCACGCCGTCGTACAGCAGCTTGTGGCGGAGGGCGTGGACACGGTGTTCGCCGTTCCCGGCATGCAGGTGATGCACATATACGACGGTTTTCTGAACGCGCCAGGAATCAACCTGATCACCTGCCGCCATGAACAGACGGCGGTGTTCGCCGCCGACGGCTACGCCCGGACCCGCGGCGTGCCCGGAGTGGCGCTCGTCGTGCCCGGTCCCGGCGCTTACAACGCCGGCGCAGCAATGGCGACGGCGATGGCAGGCAACTCTCCGGTACTGCTTATCTCCGGCCAGATCGCCAGCCACGAGCTTTACGGCGGTCGCGGCTCGCTTCACGAGATCAACGACCAGCTTGAGTTCATGGCGCCGGTGACCAAATGGCGGCAGCGAACCAGCTCAGCCGACGAGATACCGGGGCTGATTCATGAGGCGTTCAGACAGCTCAAGACCGGACGCCCGCAGCCGGTCGAGGTGGAAGTTCCGCACGATTACCTCGGCGATACACACAACTTCGAGATGATCGAGCGTGAGGAGTACCCGCGTCCCGACGTCCCCGCCGATCACATCTCCGCCGCCGCCGAGCTGCTGGCCGGGGCGAAGCGGCCGCTGATCTGGATCGGCGACGGCGTGGTGAGGGCCGGCGCCAGCGGTGAGCTTGAGCGATTGGCCACAGCGCTGGGCGCCCCCGTCCTCCACAGCCGTGACGCCCAGGGGGCGTTGCCGGACACGCACCCGCTGGCCTTCGAAGTGCCATCGCCGGGTTACGGCGATCCGGCGACCGAAGACCTGCTTCGGGCCGCTGACGTGATCCTGGTGGTTGGCAGTCGTTTCGCCCGCTCTGAGACGTCGAGATGGGACCTCTCCCCAGACCAACGCCTCGTGCATATCGACATCGACCCGACCATACCGGGCGAGTCGTACGACCCGGACGTTTCGATCGTCGGCGACGCCCGCGTCGCGCTCTTCGCCCTCAACAATGCCCTTGAGTCGCAAGCCTTCAGCTCTGACTGGGACCCGGAGATGCTGGCCGAGGTTCACGGAAGGCGACGGACCGGGCTCAGGCGACGATACCCGGAACAGGTGCGGGCGATGGAAGAGTTGCGTTCCCTGCTGCCGGACGACACGGTCATCGTCGGCGGGGTCACCGTAGGTAGCCGCTGGATGGGCGCGGCGTTCGACATTCTGAAGCCGGGTACGCTGACATCCGCCTCCTACATGACCACCCTCGGCTACGCATTCCCCCTGGCGCTCGGGGTGAAGGCGGGCAGCCCTGACCGGCCGGTGATAGCCCTGTGTGGCGACGGCGGATTTTCGTACGCCATCGGCGACCTAGCGACGGCGGTCCAGCACCGCATCAACCTGGTCACGGTGGTGTTCAATAACGGTAAGTTCGGGGCGTCGCAAAACGATCAGGCGCACGGCCGATTTGGCGGCAGGGTGATCGGGACCGATCTCGTCAACCCGGATTTCGTCGCACTGGCAGAATCTTTCGGCGTAGTCGGAGTCCGGGTGAAAGACCTGGACAAACTTCCGGCCGCGATATCGGACGCGACCACGGCGGGACAGCCTGTGCTCATCGACGTGGTCGGCGACGCGATGCGGGCGCTGGACCATGTGGACATTTAGGGTTGGTTCGCGCCTGTAACGCCTGACCGGGCATCCGATTTAGGGGGGTAGCGACCGCGTCCCTGTCATGGCATTCTGTTCGCGCGACCCCGGCTTTCGAGGTGCCGCATGCACCTGCACGAATAAAGGGGTTTCCTTTGAAGAGCTACGACCTGTTGATCATCGGTTCCGGGTCTGCCGGCATGCTTCCGGAAGCGGCGATCAATCGCGGCGAGACCGTCGCCGTGGTCGAGCCGAGCCACTGAGGCGGTACCTGCGTCAATGTGGGCTGCATCCCGTCCAAGATGTTGATATATGCGGCAGAGGCGGCGGACGCCGTCAACCACAGCGACTACTTCGGGGTTCATGCCCACATCGATCGCCTTGACTGGAGCCGTGTGGTCGGACGTGTAAAGGACAAGCTGTCTCCCATGTGGGAGGGCATCTCGGGCTGGTACCACGGCTACGACGGCCTGACCCCGTATGACGGCGCCGCACGGTTCGTCAGCGACCGGGTCGTCGAGGTCAACGGAGAGCAGATAACGGGCGACAAGATCGTCATCGCCGCCGGAAGCCGGCCGTTTATCCCGCCGATTCCCGGGCTTAATCAGGTCCCGTTCATCACCTCCGACGAAGCCCTGTACCTGGCCGAACAGCCGAAAAGCCTGATCGTGATCGGCGGTGGTTACATCGGCGCCGAGCTTGGCCACTACTTCAGCGCGCTGGGCACCGAGGTGACCGTCATCGACATGGCGCCCGAGATGCTCATGATCGAAGACCCGGACGTGCGCAAACGCTTCACCGAGGCGTTCAAGGCAAAGCCGAATACGAATCTGGTCCTGGGCGCGGCGGTAAAGTCGGTTTCCGGGAACGAGAACGGCGTGATGGTAACTGTGGAGGTGGACGGCAAAGAACGCACAGTTTCGGGCGAGAAGCTCCTCATTGCCACGGGCCGGCGCCCGAATACTGACACCCTTGGCATGGATCAGACCGGGATCAAGTGCGACACGATCCGGCGCATCGCAGTCAACGAGTACATGGAGACGAACGTCGAGAACATCTGGGCTCTCGGCGACATCGTTGATACCCCTCCGCTCAAGCACGTCGCCAGCATGGAGGCCAGGATCGTCCGGCACAACCTGTGGGCCGACAAGAGAGAGCGGATCGCGGCGGATTACAACGCCATGCCGCACGCCGTATTCTCGTCGCCCCAGGTCGGCTCGGTAGGCGAGAACGAAGACCGGTTAAAGGCTGATGGAATCCCGTACACGGCCGTCACCCGTGGATACGACTCCACTGCCTGGGGATGGGCGCTTGGCGACGAAGGCAGCTTCGCGAAGCTTCTCGTGAGTGAGGACCGCAAGATACTGGGCGCTCACATCATCGGCCCGTCGGCCTCGATCCTTATTCAGGAGTTTGTCACGCCCATGCGGCTCGGGCTGACCGTGGACGAGATGAAGAAAGTGATCTACACGCACCCGGCCGCAAGCGAGCTAATCGAGAACGCCTTTCTGGACGCGTAGGGGGCGCAGCATGAGGGCAGACGTTTGGGGCGGGCGTTGCCCTGGAGTGGTCAACAACGATCGGGATCGGACAGCCGCTTCACGCACCCACACGGGCCGCGGGCAGGGAGGAGAGCGCGACGCGCCCGTCGGCCGCGTCGGTGGAAGTGGCGTCTGTCCCGCTCCGGCTATCCCCGCCCAGAAGTATCTGCGTCCGCTCCGACAGAGCGATCGACTCCGCCGCCGCCCGGAGGTCGTTTCTCGTATCGTTCTCAAGCCCGAACTTCACGCCGTAGAAGACGGCCCCGAGAACGACCGCAACGATCGTGACCATGACGACGACGTTCAGCGTCGCCAATCGGATTACGACTCCGCGAAACACTGAGGCTCAGGCTCCGAATGCGTATCCGGTCCCGCGGACCGTTCGGATCGCCGATGGTTGTCCTTCGATATCGATCTTCCGGCGAAGATAGTGGATGTAGGCGTCGACGACGTTCGAGTCCACATCTCGGCCGTAGCCCCACACCACGTCCAGGATTCGCGGGCGGCTAAGCACCTGTCCCGGGTTTGACATGAAAAACTCCAGGAGCCTGAACTCGGTTGCGGTGAGAGGGATCGGAACGCCTGCGAGGGTCGCCTCATGCCTGAGAAGGTCCAACTTGAGGGCGCCGAACTCGAGCGGACCAGCGTTCGACTCCATCTGGGGCCGTCGGGCGAGCGCCCGCATCCGGGCCAACATTTCAGCGAAGGAGAAGGGCTTCGCCACGTAGTCGTCCGCGCCGGCGTCAAGCCCCGTGACGCGGTCCGCTGTTGGACTTCAGCATAGTGGGACGGTTTCGGTAATAGAGAGATCAGGCTGTTGCGAGCTGCTCCCT
>JAQBUX010000245.1 GCA_027623795.1 Chloroflexota bacterium | reverse complement strand
AAAGCCAGGTGAAGCAGCTCTTCGTACGCCGATTCGTCTTCGGCCCTGAGCTGGCGCAGCTCGTATCCACCCGACAGCGACGGCACGTCCACGGGGCGGTCGCCGGTCCAGACCATCTCGATCTGCTGACCAAACATGTCCTTGAAATATGGATGTGCCGGGCGCCCTGGCAATGAGGTGAGCGGACTACTGGGATCGAGGATTCTGGGTATTCCTTTGTGTATTACCGGTCGCGGACGGACCTGGCCCCGTTTTAACCGGGCTCGACCATCTGGCTTAGATAGAGCGGCACCGGAGTATCCGGCGCAAGACGCGGATCAGCCTCGGGTTGACCCGCGATCTGGCGAAGGGGGAGCACTCCGGCCCAGACGTCCAGCGCGTAATCGTCCTCATCGTCGCCGGGCGGTCCGGTCCTGACCTTGGCGGAGGCTTCATCGAGTGGAAACTTGAGGACTATCGTCTGCGTGAACTCGGATGTGTTCGGCTTGCGGGCCTCAGCCCACCGTCCCGGCACGATATTTTCGCTGATCACTTCGAGTGCGGACAGCTTCTCGGTTACGTCAGTCACTTCTTCGGGAACCACGAAGACGACAACGGAGCGGTAGTTCATTGAGTGATGGAACAATGAACGAGCAAGCACGATGCCGTCGACGTGCGTCACGGTGACGCACGCTGGGATACTTTTGCGCATCGATCGCAACATCCCCGCGACAGGGGAGCCGTGGATGTACAACGTGTCGCCGGAGCGTCCGTAGAGAGTCGGGAGCACGACAGGACCGTGACCGGGGTCGAACCCGACGTGGCACAGGAATCCCGCATCCAGGATCTCGTACACGCCCTCGCGATCGTAAACGCCACGCTCGGGTAGCCGTCGTACGCGCGTACGCTCTGTTGGCGGGTCGCCGGGCGCTCTGGGACCCATGTTCCGTTCCTCCAGTACTTCAGAAAAACTAGCGACCGATTCGCTGGCCGACCAGCACGGTGCGCATGATCTCTTCGGCGACCCCTGCCAGAAGATTCGTTGTGTCGGCCATGGCATCGTCCAGAGACATCGGACCGCTGACGAGTGGGAAAGCGGCGTCGATGCCTTTGGCGTGCGTCTCCCGATAACCGTCGCCCAGTCCACCTGCGATGGCTATCACAGGGATACCGAGCTTCTTCGCACGCTCAGCGACCCCGACCGGCGATTTATTGAAGATCGTCGAGTGGTCGATCTGGCCCTCGCCGGTAATCACCAGGTCTGCGCCCGGCAGATCGTCGTCGAGCCGTACGGCGTCGAGCACGATGTCCACGCCAGCAGCGAGCCGCGCGTTGAGGAAAGCCATTAGACCGGCCCCAAGTCCGCCAGCAGCGCCCGCGCCTGGCCGTAGTCCCACGCTGACTCCCAGATCGCGTTCGAGCACGGCGGCAAAATGGTTCAGGGCGGCGTCCAGTTGCTCAATGGCCTCCGCCGTCGCGCCTTTCTGCGGTCCGAACACCGCCGACGCGCCGTCAACGCCACACAGAGGGTTGTTGACGTCGCATGCCACGGTGACCTCTGCCCCCCATAGCCGTTCATCGAAGTTCGACATGTCTACGCGGTCTATTTTGGCTAATGCAGCGCCGCCCCGCCTCAACTCGTTGCCCTCGGCGTCCAGGAGGCTGATGCCGAGGGCCTGCGCCAGACCGGCGCCCCCGTCGTTCGTCGCACTGCCACCGATGCCGACGATGAACCGCCTGAACCCTGCGTCCAGCGCTGCTTTGAACAGCTCACCTGTGCCGTAGGTGGTCGCAAGTAAGGGGTCTCGTTCTTCGTCCCTTAGCAGCGCCAGACCCGAGGCGCGTGCCATCTCGATCACCGCGGTCTCGCCGTCGCCCATCGCCCCCCACTGAGCTTCGATCGGCCGGCCGATGGGGTCCGTGACGGTCGCCGTTTCGACGCGGCCGCCTGAGCTGTCGACAAGCGTCTGCAGGGTGCCATCGCCGCCG
Source organism: Chloroflexota bacterium (assembly GCA_027623795.1). Taxonomy (GTDB): domain Bacteria; phylum Chloroflexota; class Dehalococcoidia; order Lucifugimonadales; family Lucifugimonadaceae. Next base: position 2,349 of record JAQBUX010000245.1, on the reverse strand, counting down.
TCGGCGACCGGCGAAAGCACCGTCTCCGCGTCCGGCAGTACGCGTTTTATGCCGATCTCGATGGAGCGCGCGACTTCTAACGCCGTAAGGCTGCCCTTGAACCCCTGTGGGGCGATCACGATCTTCATGGCGGAAAGTATATCGGCGCGCTACCGAACCCCCGTGACACTCTGGAAACCAGAGGCCGAGGGAAATCGGCCAATGTCTTGTTACACTTCGTGCCTTTGGCCGCATCAAATCGGGCGACCATCCCGTGATTGGTCAGAGCGCCCAACGGAGTGAATGATTGGCTAACCCCGCCAGCGCAGCAGAACTAAAAGACGCCGTACGGGCGCACCTCTCGTCTCATGGCGAGCCCGCGATCGCACTGGCTCGCGCCGTGTTGAATCATCCCGAAACGGGGTTCAAGGAGATCAAGACTTCCGCCGCCACTGCCGCCGCGATCCGATCGCTCGAGTTGGATGTGCGGGAAGGCATCGCCGTCACCGGGATGACGGCGACCATACGCGGGAGATCGCCGGGGCCTAACGTCGCCGTGCTGGCCGAGCTCGACGCGCTACCTGTTCCGGGGCACCCGTACGCCGATCCTGGCACGACTGCGGCGCACGCGTGCGCGCACCACTGCCAGCTTGGCAACATGCTCGCCGTGGCAATCGGCCTTCAGGCTCCCGGCGTGCTCGAGTCGCTCTCGGGAAGCGTCACGCTGATGGTCGTTCCGGCCGAAGAGTACGTGGAGATCGAGTGGCGTAACGAGCAGCGTAAGGCCGGTCGAATCGAGTTCCTGGGCGGCAAACCGGAGTTTGTCCGGCTTGGAGAGCTGGACGACGTCGATATCTGCATGATGACTCACGTTACGACAGAGCCGCCACACGACGGATTCGGTGTCGGTGGCACGAACACCGGTCTGGTCGCAAAGTTCATCCGATTCAAGGGCGTGAAATCCCACGCCGGCGGCGCGCCGCATCTCGGGATCAACGCCCTGAACGCGGCACATCTTGCGATCGCCGGGATTCATGCGCAACGGGAGACGTATCGGGACGAGGACACCATTCGAATTCATCCGATCATCACGCGCGGCGGCTCGGCCGTAAACGCCGTCCCGGACGACGTGCGCATGGAGACCTTCGTACGGGGCGCGAGCGTCGATGCGATCAAAAGCGCAAACGAGAAGGTCGATCGCGCTCTCCGTGCGGGCGCCCTGGCGACCGGGGCGACTGTGGAAGTGACCACACTACCGGGTTACCTGCCGCTAGCGCCTGACCCGGAACTGGTGGCGATGCACCGGGCGAACGCAGAGGCGCTGGTTGGCGCTGAACGTGTGCATGAGTACGGCCGCCGCGGCGGGTCTACCGATATGGGCGACCTGACGCAGATCATGCCGGGCATTCATCCTTACGTCGGCGGCGCCTCCGGCCGGTCCAACCATGCGGAAGATATGGTCGTAGACAATTACGACCTGGCCGTCCTTGAAGCCGGGAAGGCGATGGCTATGACGGTCATCGACCTGCTGGCAGACGGGGCTTCGGGAGCGAAAAGGGTGATCTCTGGACACAAACCGGCGATGAGCAAGGACGAGTATCTGTCTTTGCAGCGCGGGTTCCTCAGCGAACGTTCGTACTCCGAGTGAGCACCGTTCGCGATCTGAATCGCATTGAGGTGAAGGCCGCGGTCCGCCGGGCGATCGAGGCCGCCGCAGACGGCATCATCGGGCTCGCCCGTGACGTGTACGCACACCCCGAGCCCGGCTTTACGGAAGAGCGCACGTCAAGGGTCGTTGCGCGCGCTCTCGCGAAGGCGGGCGTCAACCCGAAGACCGAGATCGCGATCACCGGGCTCAAGGGCATGCGGTCGTTCGGTGGCGATGGGCCCACCGTTGGCGTGATCGGGGAACTGGACGCCCTGCGGGCGCCCGGACATCCCGGGGCGGACCCAGCGACGGGCGCCGCCCACGCCTGCGGACACCACGCCCAGCTCGGCGCGTTAGTCGGGGCGGCGATCGGGCTAGGGGTGCCGGAAGTGGCGTCCACGTTATCGGGTCGAGCGGCGTTCATTGCCACACCGGCGGAGGAGTTCATCGACGTAGGCATGCGGTGGGTGCTACGGGAGACGGGCCACCTCGGGCTGATGTCCGGCAAGCAGGAGATGATCCGGCTGGGCACGTTCGACGACGTGGACATGGCGATGATGGTCCACACCAGCTCCAGCAGGGCGCAGCGAAGGTTTATCGTCGGCGGCACGAGCAATGCGCACGTCGTTCACTACGTCAGGTTCATCGGAAAGGCGGCGCACGCCGGCGGCGCCCCCCACCAGGGTGTGAACGCGCTCCAGGCGGCGATCCTCGCGCTGTCC
>JAQBUX010000244.1 GCA_027623795.1 Chloroflexota bacterium | reverse complement strand
TCGGAGCCCCAGATTAGGGGACATTTCTATTGGGCGCTCAAGGGGACATTATCATTGGGCTACAACACGGAGCAGCGTTACCGTGGCGGTTACTTTGGCTCGTCAGCATCAAGCGGTTCGGGACGCTTGCCTTCGATCACCCAGCTATGCAGCCAGTGGATTTTGCGGCGCAGCAAGTCATACCGGTTGAGCTCCCGCTGCAGGCCGTGGGGCTCGTTGGGATAGATGATGAACTCGACGGGAACTTCGTTCTTGAGCAGCGCGGTGTAGAGGTGCCGGCCTTGCATGATAGGGACGCGAATGTCAGCGTCGCCATGCCAGATCAGAGTAGGCGTTTTGATGTTGTCGGCATAGGCCATGGGCGAGCTGCGCTGATAGACCTGGACATCTTGGCCGAGATAACTTTCGAAGCGTTCGGGAACATCGGTCGTTCGAAGGAAGCTGGGAACGTCGCTGATGGCGGCTCCAGCGACGGCGGCCTTGAAACGGTTCGTCTGGCTGATGGCCCACGATGTCATGTAGCCGCCGTAGCTGGATCCTGCCATCGCAAGCTTGTGCGGATCGGCGAGGCCCATCTCGATCAGATGATCGACGCCGCTCATTACGTCCTGGTAGTCCCCGATGCCCCACGAACCAAGATTCGCCCGCAGGAACTTCTCGCCGTAGTGTCCGCTGCCCCGGAAGTTGGGCCGGAAGACGGCCCAGCCACGCTGCGCAAAGATGCGGTATTCGCCACCGACGAAGGTGTTCGACATGACCGAATGGGGGCCGCCGTGGGGGACGACTAACAGCGGAACTTTCCGCCCTTCGCGGTAGTCGAGGGGCCAGTGAACCAAGCCCTCAATCTCCATGCCGTCGAAACTTTTCCAGCGAACGACCTCAGTGCGCACCTTTGGCCAGGACTTGAGACGAGGATCGGCGTCGGTTAGCCGTTTCGGCTTCATGTCGGCCAAGCGTGCGGAATAGACATCGGGCGGATCAGCGGCGTTCTGGCGAATGAACGTGATGGAGTCGCTCTTCCCGCCAACGCTGAGCGCGCTATAGAAATCGTCGCCCGTCGTGAGGGCTTCGACTTTCGCGGCGGCCACGTCGACGGAATAGATTTGCGAGGCCACGCGGTCACCGGCGATGAACAGGATCCGTTTGCTATCAGCGGTCCAATAGAAATCCTTGATCTTCTCGTCGAAGTCGGGCGTGATCTTGCGCCGCTTGAGAGTATCCGGGTCGACGACGTACAAATACGAAATCGTTACCCAGTCGTAGCGCTCGGTCGAGATGTAGGCGATCCGGCGGCCGTCGGGTGACCAGACGGGATGGGCGTCCATACCCTCTTGCTCGACGAGACGGCGCGGAGCCTGACCGCGATGGGTCAGGGAGACGATGTCGCCGTACAGATGGCTGCCGGCCTTGGCGTGTGGGCGTTCCGTGAAGACGATCCGTTCACCGTCGGGCGACCACGAAAAGGTGTCGGGGAACCACTGTTCATAGCCTCCGACGCTGTAGGTTGGGGGAGTGATTGTCTCCACCGTGGTTGTCGCGACGTCGATGATCGCGAGTTGGTTCATCGGCAGGTTGTTGACATCGACGACGATCGGCATGAGCGGATGGGGCGCTTTGGTCAGGAAGCCCAAGCCCGACTCGTGGGGCCGGCGAACGAGCATGGCGATGTGCTTCGAGTCCGGCGCCCACTGAAAGCGGTCGATGTAGCCGTTGTGCTGGGTCACCTTGCGAGGCTCACCCCCGGCGGCTGGGATGGTCCAGATTTGGCGGCTGCCGCCGACCGATGAAAAGTAGGCAATGGTTGAGCCGTCAGGCGACCACGCTGCTGATCCGCCATCGACAAGCCGGCGATCGCCGCCGCCGCCGACCGAGACGATACGAATCTCCGAGCCCAGGCCGGTGCCCTTCGCGTCGTGAGGCGTGAGTGTGTAAGCCACCTCGGAACCATCTGGGGAGCTAGCGGGGCCGGCGACGGACGTGACCGACAGAACTTCCTCAAGGATGGAAGCAGCTTGGCTCGGGGTCTGGGCGAATGCCTGCGCCCAGCTTGCGCAGGCCAGCAGCGAGATTTGAAGGAGCTGTTGCACGTTCGTATTCATCGGGGTTCCACGCGCCTAGTTTACGCGCCTAGTTTACGCGACAGCGACGTCAGAGTGGAGGCGGCGGCCACAACGGGGTCGGCGAAACCACGCACGACGCAGGGAGACCCTCGGACCCTCGGCTCTTAGTGAGAGGCCCGTCAACACTGAGCCCCTTCAACTGGATTGATGACGACTGGCCTGCGGGAGCTGACAAAAACGCGAAGGAAGGTTGAAAAGTCGTCGATAGGATCAACGGGCCTGCTCGGAGGGCGAGACTGCTCGGACGGGCAGGAGTGCATGCGGCTACTCGCAGATTGTCGCGCCCCGAGTTGGCATGCTTGGGCAGGCTTGCCCAGGCTGACGAGAGCACCAAGTATATGACCCAGGTCCTTCTAGTTGAGGATAACGACATGAACCGTGACATGCTTTCGCGCCGGCTTGCGCGGCATGGCTATTCGGTTCAGGTGGCCTGGGACGGAGCCGCGGGTATTCAAATGGCGGGCCAGATGCGCCCCGACCTGATTCTGTTGGACATGAGTCTGCCCATGATCGACGGCTGGGAGGTGGCGCGCCGGCTCAAGGCGGACGACCAGTTGCGTGAAATCCCGATCATCGCGCTAACCGCCCACGCGATGTCCGAGGACCGGGACAAAGCGATCGGAGCGGGTTGCGATGAATACGACACGAAGCCCATCGATCTTTCTCGGCTGCTCAAAAAGATGCAGTCGCTTCTCAAAACACGGGTAGCGCGGGGGCAACCTGACAACGGCGTATAAACCCTTGCTCGTCGTGGACGACGACGAGAACAACCTGGATATGTTGTCGCGGCGACTGCGAAGAGCCGGCTACGACGTGGAGGTCGCCTCCAGCGCGAAGGAGGCGCTGTCAGCCATGGAGCGCACCGAGATGGAACTGGTGCTGCTCGACAACATGATGCCGGAAATGAGCGGGATCGACCTCCTGCGGCTCCTGCGGGCGACCCAATCGCCTTCTCAACTGCCCGTGATCATGGTGACCGCGATGGCGGAGTCCAAGGACATCGTCAAGGCCCTCGACCTCGGGGCCAACGACTATATCACCAAACCCGTGAACATGGCGGTGGCATTGGCGCGCATCGAGACCCAGCTACGCAGGAAGAAGGCCGAAGAGGACCTGCAGGACAGCCAGGAACGCCTGGCGCTGGCCATGCGGGGCACCAACGACGGAATGTGGGATTGGGACCTGCGAAGCGGAGAAGTGTTTTACTCCACTCGTTGGAAGGCGATGTTGGGCTATGGCGAAGACGAGATCGCCATCACGCCGGAGGAGTGGCTGAACCGAGTACACCACGACGATATCGCCGAGCTGCGGCAACTCTTGGCCGGAAGCCGCGACCAACCGGCCTCGGGCGACTTGACCAGCGAGCATCGCTTGCGTCACAAGAACGGTTCCTATCACTGGATGTTGTGCCGCGCTTATGTACAAAGATCCCCTGACGGCAGCCCGCTGCGCATGGTGGGATCCATAACCGATGTGAATCAAACCAAGGCCCGCGACCCACTCACCGGACTGCCCAACCGGCTGGCCTTCCATGAATACCTTCAGGATGTACTGGACGAACATCGCGCCGGCACGGGACGGATTTTCGCGGTGTTCTTTATTGATCTCGACCGCTTCAAGCTGGTTAACGACAGTTTGGGACACTCGGTCGGAGATCTCTTGCTGATGGAAATCGCCAAGCGGCTCGAGTTTGCTGTCCAGACTGGAAAACGCGCGAAATCTCTGCGGCCCCTGGACGCTTTGGCCCGCTTCGGAGGAGACGAGTTCACGCTGGTGATCGAGAACGTTGAAGATGTCGAAGATGCGCGCGGCATCGCGAGCAGGCTGCTGGAGGAGATCAGCTGTGCGGCGCAAGTTGTGGGGAAGGAGCTATTAATCAGCGCAAGCATCGGCATTGCCATGGGCTCTGCCGAGTACATGAGCGCCCACGAACTGATCCGAGACGCCGACACGGCCATGTACCGCGCCAAGTCCCTCGGAAAGGCCCGTTGCGAAGTATTCGACGCCGAGATGCGGGAAGACTCCATCTTCCGTCTGGAGATGGAGAACGATTTGCAGCGGGCGCTAAGCCAGCGTGAGTTGGAGGTGTATTACCAGCCTAAAGTGGATGTCAGGAAGCACCGCATCGATGGATTTGAGGCCCTGTTGCGATGGCACCACCCCACGCGGGGATTTGTGTCGCCTTCGCAGTTTATCCCCACCACCGAGGAAAC
>JAQBUX010000243.1 GCA_027623795.1 Chloroflexota bacterium | reverse complement strand
TCGAACCGGCGCCGTCGCTGCCCTGGGCGATCGGCGTGATCCCGGCCGCTACTGAAGAGCCCGCGCCGCCGCTTGATGCGCCGCTGGTGCGTTCAGTATTCCAGGGATTGCGGCAGGCGTCGCCGAGTCGATTCTCGTTTGTGCCGATGTGCCCGTACTCGGAGGTGTTCGTCTTGCCGAGGATGACCGCGCCGGACTCCTTGATACGCGTCACGGCGAGCGAGTCTTCACCGGCTACGCGGTCCTTGTAAACAAGTGAGCCCGAGGTGAACCGGACACCGTTCATCGCCTCCAGGTCTTTGATGGAGGTCGGGACGCCATGCAGTGGGCCAAGCTCGTCGCCGCGCATTACCGCCGCTTCCGCAGCGCGGGCGGTCTCCATCGCCTGCTCCGGGATGACGGCAAGGTATGCGTTTAGTTGGTCGTTGAAACGATCGATGCGGCCGAGAGCCGCCTCCGTAACTTCGACGGGCGACACCTCACGTGTCGCGATCATCTCCCGCAATCGGTAAGCGGGTGTCCAAGCGAGTTCGGCGTTCGCGTCAGGCAACGGACTCTCCTCAACTGGTTGGCAGCGCCATTATGGCGCGCGCGCAGCCAGGTGGGGAGCGACCCGATTCCCGATCCTGGGCAAAGCCGCCCGGACTATGCCCCGGCGGCGGCCGCACGAGGCGCGTACGCCGTTCGAAGGTCAGATTCCTGGAACACCAGGGGCTTCTCACCACGGGCGTAGTCGTACAGCGCTGCTTTGAAGATGCCCTCCATCGCCATCACCCCGCCGAGGCCGATCGCCAACGCCAGGACGCCGATCGGGACTCCGATTATCGGTGATATGGCGCTGAAGATCGCGGTGATGAGGCCAACGACGAGCATCACGCCGATGTACATGATCCCAAACCCGAAGTTCGACGTGAGTTGCCGGCCCCACGTGGCTGTGAACAACCCCGTCGAGCGTTTCATCGCCTCGATCGGCCCAACACCTTCGGTGACGAGGATCGGCACCACGAAGAAGGTGATCATCGCCCAACCGGACGATAGAAGGCCTGTTCCGATCTGTCCCATCATGCTGCCGCGCGAGCGGCTGCGGAGGTACATCAGGATGAGGGCGACGGCGGCGGCGATTATGGCCCAGCCGACAATCGTGTGGACGTGCTTCGAGGCGTGCGAAAGCCCGGAGCTGATGCTCGGGTCGCCCCCTCGTAGACGCTCCTGCGCCGCCGAGATGAGCGCCGCGTTAAAGAAGACAACGATGAAGTAAGCGCTGAAGAACACGGCGAGCGCGAGAACGATGTCGACGGCCACGACCTGGTTTTCCTCGAGGCCCGTCACCGCGTTGAACTTCGTTGGCTCGTTGAGATGATCGATAGTGCCCGTGGCGCTCCCGATCACGAAGAAAACGCCGAGGAGGATTAGTACGCCGATCCCCGCCATGATCGGGAAAAAGATCAGCTCCCGGTCCATCATCAGGACGCGCCAACTGGTCTTGATCAGTTCAAACGTGTGGCCAATTGTTCGAAACATCTGCGAAGTATACCGATGAAGGCTGTTACTTCCAGTACGCATTGCCTAAGATGCGGCGCATCTTGCGGTGCGATGAACATGGCGTCCCGAACAGGCATCCAGATGGCAGAAAGGGCGTCGAAGGAAGCGAGGACGGGAGATAGGCATGACGGCAGACCGCATCCGCGTCGGGATCATCGGCGCGGGCCAGATTGCGGAACTCCACGCCGCCGGATACGTCGACAACCCAACAGGTGAGCTATGTGCGGTCGCCGACGTGAGACCCGGTGTGGCCGAGGAACGCGCCCGGAAGTGGGGCGTCCCGAAGCACTACCTGGATTACCGGGAACTGCTTATGGACCAGGACATTGACGCCGTAGAGATTCTGCTCCCCCACGACCTTCACGCCGCGGTGGCGATAGAGGCTCTTGAGGCGGGCAAGCACGTTTCGCTTCAGAAGCCGATCGGGTTGTCTGTCAGCGAAGGCCTGAGAGTCAGCGATGCTGCTGCACGCGCTACGTCAGTTTTCCGTGTTTTCGAGAACTACCTCACTTATGGGCCGTACATTCGCGCTAAACAGGTAATCGACGCGGGAGACATCGGCGACCCGCTCGCGATCCGGGTGAAGTCCGTTCACGGTCCGACTGGCTCGGGCAATCAATCGGGCGGCAGCAACGAGGATTGGCGTCAGGACCCGCTCCGGAGCGGCGGCGACCACGCATTGCTGGACTACGGGCACCACGTCGCCTCCGTTATCCACCGGCTCATGGGACCGGTCGAAGCCGTTCACACGATGCGCCCCGACGGCGCTGTCGTGGAGCGACAGTCTGCAGCGGTCCCGGCGACGGTTTCCTGGACGCACGAGACCGGAGGAAGAATCGGCTCGTGGGAGATGCTTCGCCGTCCGGACTTCATGGCACACATCCCGGAATACGGCGTAAACGAGTGGACAGAAATAACCGGATCACGCGGGGTGATGTGGATCACACGCGGACGGAACTTCCCTCCGGGAACCGCTCCAGTTATCGTGCATCGAAATGGGACAACCCTCCCGATGGATGACGTACAGACAGACTGGGAGAGCAGTTTTGTCAGAGGCGTACACGACTTCACGGAGGCCATCGTGAACGGAAGCGAGGTCGGCCTGTCAGCGCGGGCGGCGACGAGCGTTCTGGCCTTCGGGCTGGCCGCGGTATATAGCGGTAAATCTCGGCGTGAGGTGAGGTTGTCGGATCTTGAAAACGCCGGCGCCGGTAATGACGTGTCCGCCGCAGGACCGGGTCCCGGCGGCAATGTAAGAACCTGACGGCTGAGGTATGACGCATTGCGGGCAATCTCACTTTTTGATTTGGAACATCGTTGGAATATTGAAGGAGCCGGGACATGAGCAACGGACGCGTTAAGGTCGGATTTATCGGGGCGGGAACGATCTCCCAGCTGCACGTTCTCGGGTACAAGGACAACTCGACGGGTGAGCTGGCGGCCGTCGCAGATGTTGCGCCGGGTGTGGCCGAGCAGCGAGCGACACAGTGGGGCGCCGATCGCTGGTATTCCGACCATCGCGAGTTGCTGGCGGACCCGGACATCGACGCCGTCGAGATCCTGCTGCCCCACCACCTGCATCTTCCGGTGGCGCTCGAGGCGATCGCCGCCGGCAAGCATGTCTCACTTCAAAAGCCGATGGCGATCACCGTGGACGAAGGTCGACAGATCGCTGCGGCCGCAAAGAAAAGCGACAAGATTTTCCGCGTGGTGGAGAACTACCGGACGTACGAGCCGTACATGCGAGCAAAAGCGATGATCGAGGCGGGCGAGATCGGAGACCCGCTTACGATCCGGGTGATGATGGTGCGGGGCAACGGGAAGGGGGGAATCGTGACCCCGGAGTCCGCTCAGGTATGGAGGAACGACATCGCCCGCGGAGGTCCGGCGCAGTCCATCCTGGACTACGGTTACCACATCACGTCGATCGTCATGTACTTTCTCGGCGAGGTCGACAGGGTCCACGCCATGGCGGGCGGGTCTGACGGAGACAACTTCGACGGTATTCCAGCGGTGATCTCCTGGCAGCACACCAGCGGACAGTTCGGGAACTGGAACATGGTGGCGGCGCCGGACCTTATGGTTCGCACAAAGTACTACCCGCTCGATGAGTGGATCGAGATCACCGGTACTCGCGGGATCATCTGGATCAATCGTTGCACCGGTGACATGCTCGGCCGACCACCCGTCGAGATGTACAGGGATGGGGAGATGCGGGCCTACAGCGACATGGAGACGGACTGGGGCGACAGCTTCCGGCTGGCAGCGCACGCCTTCACCGGAGCGATAGTGAACGGAACGCAACCAGAGCTGGACGGCGACGAGGCCGTCCACGCCCTGGCTTTCTCACTAGCCGCGGTGAAGAGCGCCGTAGAGGGCCGCGAGGTGACGATCGCGGAGATGTAGGGGGGGCGAAGGAGGAGACTCTTCGTCTCCCCCATGACCAAGGAGGCAACCGTGGCCACAGAGAACAACCGACGACGTCGGCCATGGTCCGGTGATGAGCTTTTGCTAGCGTTACGGTTGTATTTTCAGACGCCATTCGGCCGATTGCACCGTAGCAATCCTGACATCGTTCGACTGGCCGCTGATCTGAGTCGTACTCCTAGTGCGGTGGCGATGAAGGCGTCGAACTTCGCGAGCCTGGACCCCGACCTCGCCGCCCGTGGGGTGAAGGGTCTACGCGGCGCCAGCAAAGCCGACCGCGAAATCTGGGCCGAAGCGTATGCGGACATGGGTCGGTTTGCGATTGAGTCAGAATTGGCCCGGGCGAGAGTCCCAACAGACCTTCCCCCCGACGACGCCAAC
>JAQBUX010000242.1 GCA_027623795.1 Chloroflexota bacterium | reverse complement strand
GGTCGAAGTAGAGCGGATATTCGACCAGATCTCCGAGGCGTGTGACACGCTCGGCATCACGATGATCGGAGGCCACACCGAGATGACGCTCGGCCTGCCGCGGCCGATCATCTCCGGAACCATGCTTGGCGAGGTGGCGAAGGGGGACGAGGTGACGACGGCGGGCGCCAAACCCGGGGATCGCGTCATTCTGACGAAAGGGATCGCCATCGAAGGCACGTCGCTGCTTGCGCGTGAACTGCGACCGCAACTTGAGCGGGCAGGAGTGGAAGTCGAGGTGATCGAACGCGCCGCGGACTACCTTTACGCACCCGGAATCAGCGTCGTCGCAGAAGCCAGAGCCGCCCACGCCGCCGGAGGCGTGACGTCCATGCACGACCCTACGGAGGGCGGACTGGCGGGCGCGCTGGCCGAGCTTGCGATGGCCTCAGGGACCGGTATCGCCATCGAAGGGGACGCCGTGCCAGTACTTGAAGAGACCGCCGAGCTTTGCGCCGCCCTCGGTGTCGATCCCTGGGGTTTGATCGCGTCGGGCGCTCTACTAATTACCGCAGGCCCGGAAAGCGTTTCGCAGGTCATCCACGCAGTTGCGAGGACGGGGGCCGCTGCGATCGAAATCGGTGAGGTTCGCCCGCCCGGAGACGGGCTCACGGTACGTACCGGTGGCGAGGTTTCGCCCCTCCCGGCGTTCGCACGCGACGAACTCGCGCGTGTCCTGACAGGTCGGTACCGGGAATCCGGTTGATGGTCGCACACTTGGTGTCGCATCCCCGGCATCGTAAACTCAGCGGTAACGGACCGGCTTGCGGATTGGCGCCGCCCGTCCTGAGACCCCAAGTCCGGTCACGATAACTGCCATGCCGACGACAACACTCCTTGCAAAGATCGACTCCTACCTCGTCGAGGAGCGCGCCGCGTTCGTACGTAGCGCGCTGAAATTCGCGACGGATGCGCACGCAGGCCAGTCCAGGCTTTCGGGAGAGCCGTACGTGGAGCACCCGATAGCCACGGCTGAGTTCCTGGCCGAACGCCGGATGGACGCCACGACCCTGGCCGCAGCGCTGTTGCACGACGTTATCGAGGATTGTGACGTCACCCGGGAGCAGATTGAGGAGCAGTTTGGCGCCGACGTCGCAAAGCTGGTCGACGGCGTTACCAAGATGAACTCGTTCGATACGCTGACCCGTGGCGACAGCGTCAACACGTCAGCGTTTGCCATCGACGGGAATGTCCAGCTCGATGAGCGGACCGCACGCCAGGCGGCGAGCATGCGCAAGATGCTCGTGGCGATGGCTGAAGACGTTCGCGTCGTCCTCATCAAGCTCGCCGACAGGCTCCACAACATGCGCACGCTTGATGCGCACAAACCGGAGCGACGCATCGCGATCGCCCGGGAGACCCTGGAGATCTACGCGCCTCTGGCGCACCGGCTGGGCGCGTGGGACCTTAAGTGGCGGCTCGAGGACGAGGCGTTCCGGCATCTACAACCGCGAGAGTACCGCGCCGCCTACCGTCTCGTTAGCCGCAAACGGGCGGAACGCGAGGAGTACACCGAGCGAACCATGAAGGTGCTACGGGACGCGCTCGACGGGCGCGGCATCACGGCCGAGATCCAGGGCCGCCCGAAACACCTGTACAGCATCCACCAGAAGATGCAGCGGTACGCCGAGCAGGGACGCCAGTTCAACGACATCCACGACCTCACGGCGCTCCGCGTCCTCGTCTCAACTGAAGAGGAGTGCTACCGCGTCCTGGGGATCGTCCACGGTCTGTGGCGCCCGGTGCCCGGTCAGTTTGACGACTACATCGCAAGCCCCAAGCAGAACCTGTATCAATCGATCCATACCTCGGTGATGTGCGAAGAAAACGCACCGGTGGAGGTGCAGATCCGTACGCGCCGGATGCACGAGCTTGCGGAGAACGGCGTCGCATCTCACTGGGCGTACAAAGAAGAGGGCGACCCGAACGCCGACGAAGATTTCGAGCAACGAATGTCGTGGCTCCGGCAGTTGCTCGACTGGCAAAGGGAGCTGCAGGGCGATAGCGAATATCTGGACACGGTTCGCACCGACATTCTTCGGGATCAGGTGTACGTCTACACGCCGATGGGCGAGATCAAGGAGTTGCCGGGCGGGGCGACGCCCCTGGACTTCGCGTATCGCGTACACACCGATCTCGGACACGACACGGTGGCGGCTTCAGTAAACGGCCAACTGGTCCCTCTGAACACCCCGCTCAAGAACGGCGATACCGTAGAGATCCGGAAGTCACGCACGGCCCGCGGGCCGAGCATGGACTGGCTGAATATCGATCTCGGCTACCTGGTCACGGCCAGCGCCAGGGAGAAGGTCCGGGCGTGGTACAGCCGCCAGCGTCGTGAGGAAAATATTCAACGGGGCCGCGATCTGCTCCACCGGCAGATCAGGCACCTTCAATCGACCACTCCCGACCACGAGATCGCTACATCACTCGGTTTTGATTCAACTGAAGAGCTGGCGGAGGCCCTGGGGAGCGGTGTCATTCAGCCGGGGGATGTCGTACGGGGCCTTGTCGACATCGCTGGCGAAACGCCCTCGGATCCGCCCGAGACGGACGACAACGGACTGCGGGACGGCATCGTGGTCCTGGGCCTTGACCAGATGGTGACGAGGCTGGCGCGCTGCTGCTCTCCCGTCTACGGCGACGCGATTATTGGCTACACGACCCGTGAGCGAGGCGTCACCGTTCATTTGCAAACCTGTCCCAACCTGCGGGCCCGCCTGGAGCCGGAACGGCTTATCGAGGTCGCGTGGGGCCATACGGCGGCGCACTATCCGTCCCGGCTTAAGATCGACGCCTGGGACCGGGTAGGGCTTTTGCGAGATTTGACGGCCGTCGTCTCACGTGAGAAGGCCAACATCCATCGTATTCACTCTTCGGAACAACAGGCGTACGGCAGGTCTACGGTCGAACTCACCGTGTACACTAGCGGGGTTGGTCAGTTGACCAGGTTGTGCGCGAGGCTGGAAGCGGTCCCGGGCGTGCAATCGGTCCAACGCGACGGAGCCGGATAGGCCCGTCCTCGTGGCCAGTAGATTCGGCCCTGTCCGGCGCGGTGCGCCGGCTTTTTTCTGAGGAGAACTAGCGAATCATGCCCGCAGCGAAGGCACGGCGCGTCGGAGAGCGGAAAGCGGCACGCAATCGGCCGATACGTACGCTGGCGCGGAACAGGGTCGTGGCGGCCCGCGAGGCTATCGCCGCGAACCCGGCGTCCGACGAAGCTGAACAGGCCGTAACGGCCGCTAAAAGCGCGCTCGCAGTAGCCGCACGCAAAGGCATCGTTCACAAGAAAAACGCAGCACGGCGGACCTCTCGCCTTGCCCGGGCGCTCAACCGGGCACGGGCAAGCCAGGACGCGTAATCCCGGTAATTCAGGGGACCACGACGTACTTTGACGCACGCCGGTCACGGACATTCACACGGCCCGGAATCGGGCGAGCCCCGGTCCCACTACGCCTGGAATGTTCATCACCCCTATGGCGACGTTGAAGATCATATCGCCGTAGAGGTCCGTCCACAGTTCGGCTTTGCCAGGAATTGGCGATTTGTCCTCCCGAGTGATTACGACGGAGTCGTGGCATGGGGAGTGGGACGACCGAACGGAAGTCCGATAGAAGACAAGTTGCGCGGGGAATCGCGCGGCGGTCCCTCGCAGCTTCTGGATGGGCCGGAGGTCGTCTGGTTCGGGGCGGCCGAAAGGCTTTCGGCGTCGAATCGCTCGGCCTACCTCGTTTTCCACGATCCGCCGCCGCACTACGTCTCCTTTGGGGAGGCCGAAGGTCCCGGCGATCCGCCGGGTACGCTGGAAGGCGTTTCGTTCGGCGAGTCGCACGATCACCTGGCGAACGCGCACGATGGACATGACCACGTCGGTGATGGCTCTGGCCACGACAATGCGGGTCACGGACACGCAGACCATGACCACGAACACGGAAGCTCCTGAGCCGAGCGCAAAACCCGGCCATCGGGCTCTGCGCAAACTGGTATTGCGCTCTCCGGCGCTCGGAGCAGCGCTCGTAGCCGTCATCGTCGTGGCCTGCGCCAGCACGTCGCCCACTGTAACCTCCAACGCGGAAGGCCGTTCGGACGGCGAATCGATAGACCTCCCGACTGCGACGTCACTGGATAGCGCCGGTCAGGCGGCGCCCACCCCGTCTCGATCCGCGGCTCCTACAATCGCCTCCACGGGCAATTCGCAGTCGCCCGCGTCCACACGGGTTACCGGTTCGACTCCGGCAGACGAACTCGTGCCGACTTCAGGTATCCCGACCGCCGAGTCACTTGCCCTGATTCCCGCCGTTCCGACATCGACAACTCCA
>JAQBUX010000241.1 GCA_027623795.1 Chloroflexota bacterium | reverse complement strand
TCGCAGCAAAGGCTAAGGCCCCCGCGAAGATCGCAGCAAAGGCTAAGGCCCCCGCGAAGATCGCAGCAAGGGTCAAGGCTCCTGCGAAGATCGCAGCCAAGGCGAAGGCTCCCGCGAAGATCGCAGCAAAGGCCAAAGCTCCTGCGAAGATCGCAGCAAAGGTCAAGGCTCCTGCGAAGATCGCAGCCAAGGCAAAGACCCCTGTGAAGATCGCAGCGAAGGCAACGGCCCCTGCGAAGATCGTCAAAAAAACCAGCGCCCGCACACAAAGTGGCCGGTTCGTAAAGCTCGCCGAGACGACGGCCAGGGTTAAGGCGGCGTAGTCCTTTCAATGCGCTGTCGCATGGCGATAGCCGGCAGATCGATCTGAATCGGGGGCGCTTGTGATGAGCGCCCCCTTTTTAATTTGCGGTCGAGTGGTGGCGCGTCCGCCGCACATTCGGTTTGGCGTCTTCGAGGCTACAGGCGCGGTGAATGCTTTTTGCCACGATCTTCCCCTGAGCAGCTTCACCCGTCGATCCATCGCATCGAGGGAACCCGTTGTACCACCTGCAACGGGTACATCCGTTGTGTTGGGGGAAACCCACACGTAGGTAGGTGAGTCCGGGGACGGCGAAAACGGTGCGCTCAGCTAATCTGGTAACAATACGTGGCGAAGTGAGGTGAGGTGAGGTTCGCCGTTGTCGCCATGGCAACGCCGACATTGGGTGCGATCTCCGGAGGGACACATGGCGAAGCGACCGTCCAAAAAAAAGCCCGACGACCTGAACTCTGAAACGATAGAAACTCTGTGGCGTCAGGCGCTGCTCATCCGGGAGTTCTCTCGCGATGAGATCGAGTCCGCTCGCCGCCGCCGGGACCAGGCCGAAACAGCCCGACTGGACGCAGAACGAGAGGCGATTCAGGCGACGGAGGCGATGTGCGCCAATATTCGGCAACAAGCTGAATCCGAGCTTGAAGAGGCCCACGGAGTGTTGGAACAGGCACGGGCCTTAGAGGCGCAAGCCCAGGTCAAGTTGAAGGAAGCCGTATCGATCAAACGGCAGGGCGAGCAAGAGGCCAGCGAGATTCTGCGCCGGGCTAACGATGAAGCCATCGCCGAGATGGATGCGGCCCGTGCCGCCCGCGCACGGGGCGAAGAAGAGACGGCGACAACCCTTTCCGAGGCAGGAGAGCTTCTTGCCCGTACAAGGGTGGAAGCCGAGGCCGACGCCCATCGGATCTGGACCGCTGCGAATATCGAGATTCAGCGGATTCGGTCCGATTTAGAGGCCGCCCGTGACGCCGCGCAACGAGAACTGGACACCCAGCGCACACTCACCGACACCATGAAGTCGCGGGCTGCGGTTCGGGATAACGCGACCATAACAATCCCAACCACGGACGAAGCTCATTTCAGAAGCGTTCCCGGGACGCCGCCGGAGGTGACGGGCCTTTCGGTCGGAGCGACGCCGGCAGCGAAACCCGCTACTCGTAGAGAGAAATCCGCGTCGAAACGGCCTGCCGAGGTGAAGTCCCCGGGCGGCGCGAGCCGACGAAAAAGGTCCGGTGCCGGACGTGCCGGCCGTCCCGGGTCTGACAGCGTTCGGGTCGTAAACGACAGGGCCGCCTGAACTCACGCTACGATCGATCTTGCCAGGGGCGCTCGCCATGAGCGCCCCTGTTTCGTTTGCGAGCGCAGTTCACCACGTAAATTACAAACCGTGCGATGGCGTGCCGCCAGCTACCGGTGATAGGGTCGTGCGACTTTTACATCCCCAGCACCGGAGCGGGCGAATTGCCGAAACGTTTCACGCCTGAAGTCTCGGTCCAACTGCCGACTGTGTACGACGCACAAGTGTCGCCGGACGGCGAGTTGGTTGCGTTCGTCGTCGCCGATAATTTCCGCTGTGGCGGGGCGTCGGCGCCGAAGATGGCCCGGGCGAATATCTACGCAGTGCCGGTCTCCGGAGGATCGACGGTCCAACTGACGACAGGCGAGCGGTCGGACACGATGCCGCGCTGGTCTCCTGACGGACAACTCCTCGCTTTTTTGTCGGACCGCCCTGTCGCGCCCGGTGCAGAGGACGACGGCCAGCGTCAGATTTACCTGCTTCCACGCCACGGCGGTGAAGCGCGCCGGTTGACTGACGTCCGGGGCGACATCCCGAGTCCCAGAAGCCTGTCACCGATGTCGTGGACCGGTGACGGTCGTTCCATCGCGTTTCTCAAAGTAGACGCGGAGACGGACGAGGAACGCCAGTCAGCAATCGACGGCGCGGATCAGATCGTGTTTGAAGAGGTCCACCGATACATGCGGTTGTGGACCGTAGACGTCGAGCACGGGGCGACGAGATGTATTTCGCCCGGCGGATTGCAGATCTGGGAAGCATCGGTCTCGCCCGATGGGACCCGCGTGGCGGCGGTCGTGTCGGACCTCCCATACGAAGGCGACTGGTACCTGAACCGGCTGGTGGTGTTCGAGATAGGGTCGGACCAGATGACTACGCTCTACGATGACCGACGGCCGGCAGCCAAACCGGCATGGTCGCCGGACGGGACCTCTGTGGCGTTCCTGACATCGATCTACAGCGACCGCGGCAACGACTCCGGCGATCTAATTGTCGTCCCGGCCACGGGCGGCGCACCACGCAACCTGACGGCCGATCACGGCGTGTCGGACCACTACGGCGTGTTCCACCCGGACGGCGACGCCATCCTGACGGCCACGAATGTCCACGCACGCTCCGGCATCAGCGCGATCGACATCCGTACCGGAAACCGCACTTACCTGTGGAACGCGGAAAAGGGGTTCTCAAACTTCTCCCGATCCATTTCAGGCGTGTTCGCTTCTGTGATCGACGACCCAAACAACCTGCCGGAGGTTTTCGCAGGAAGCGAGGTCGAGGGCGAAATCAAATGGCGCAAGTTGAGCGACGTTCACTCCGACTGGGCCGATCTCGAGGTCGGCGAGACCCGTGAGGTGTTCTGGGAAGGCCGTGACGGGATGCGCATCCAGGGCTTTCTTCAACTCCCACCGGGCTACACGGCCGGGAAAGTGCCGGTGGCGATGTTGGTCCACGGCGGGCCGACCGGCGCGGTCAGGTTCAACTATCAGGACCACCACCGATGGTCGAAGTTGATTTCGGACGCGGGGATCGCCGTATTCCTGCCAAACTATCGTGGCTCGACCGGCTGGGGCGTGCCGTTCACCGAGACGAACATTGGCGACATGGGCGGGGAGGACTACCAGGACATGCTCGCCGGGCTGGATCACCTCGTGGACACGGGCATCGCCGACCCGGAACGGCTGGGAATCTGTGGCTGGAGTTACGGCGGCTTCACCTCAGCCTGGGCCGTTACACAAACGAACCGATTCAAGGCGGCCGTGATGGGCGCCGGAATCGCAGACTGGAGGTCGTTCCACGGCCGGTCGTATCTGCACTCGTGGGACGCTATCCACTACGACGACTCGGACCCGTACGACCCGGAAAGTGCGCATGCCCGGTTCTCGCCGATTAATTTCGTGAAGAACGTCAAGACCCCCACGCTCGTACTTCATGGTGAGCAGGACTGGGACGTGCCGGTAGAGCAGGGATACCAGTTCTTCCGGGCGCTAAAGGACCAGGGCGTGGATACCCGGCTCGTGGTGTACCCGCGGGAGCCGCACGGCGTCGAGGAGTACGAGCACCAACTCGACATCGCCCGGCGGGTAAGGCAATGGTTCGAGGAGCGGTTGCTGGATTAGGGTGATCGGTGACGGCATGGTGTGCGACTCACGCGCGCCGCGCCGCCGCCGTGGCGAATCTGACCTGGCGGACGACGCTGGCGACCGGGGCGCAACGGACGAGGAGGTGTGATGTGATGGGACCAATGTGGACGATCCGAAGTCTTGCGGCGGTGATGGCCATCGTCAGCGCCTTGCTGATCGTCGCTTGCGGTAGCGAAGGTACGCCTTCGTCGGGCTCGGACGAACCACAGGTCACTGCAACGCCGAGCGTGTTGAGTGAACGCGTTGCGTTGCGTACCGCTCTCGAACGCAAAGGCGGTGGCATCTACTCCGAGATGGTGGGCGAGCCGACCGCCGTCTGGGGCGCCACGATGACTTATGGCGAGGCTGCTGAGCTGATGGGCTCGCCAATTAACCCGGACACGTCCGAATGCGACAATCGCGATGACCCCGTCTGGTACTTCGTGCTTGAAGGTCGAGTCGTTACGTCTCTTACGTCAGCTCCCGGGCCGACCGCCGTCCCGGACTTGATAGCAAAGCCCAGCGTCGTCGGCATGGCATTTAACGCGTTCACGGGCAGCGCGCGGTTTGGCACATCCGCCCCGGCGCCCCGCGATCTAGGTGTACTTCCCACGTAGGTTATTGACATGTGAGGGGGTCCCCGTCGTTGCTATGTGGAAGACATT
>JAQBUX010000240.1 GCA_027623795.1 Chloroflexota bacterium | reverse complement strand
CACGGACAACACCCGCGGCAGGTTCTCCGCCATCACCTCCCACGACTCGCCCTCGTCCCGGGAGTAGTAAAGGGTCCCGCCCGTCGTGCCGAAATAAATCCCCAGAGGATCGTTCCCGTCTACGGACATCGACTCCCTCAACACTCCCGTGAACGCGTCTCGTGGCGGCAATCCCTCGGTAAGCGCTCGCCACGACTCTCCCGCGTCGTCCGTCGTCCACACGGCGACCCGGCCTTCTGCCGAGGCCCGAAACTCGTCGCTGTCCATCAAGATCGTAAAGACGTTGCCAGACTTTCGCGGGTGGATGACCATCGGAAAACCGAACGTGGACGGCAGGTCGCCACCGATGTCGTCCCAGGTCACTCCGCCATCTCTGGAGCGGTACGTCCCCATATGGCTCTGCTGGAGAATCAACTCGGAATCGAAGGGGTCGAGAACCGCTTTGTGTACACATCGGCCCGTGTGTTCATCGATGTGCGGCGGCACTGCGGGCCGAATGCCGGTGCTGCTCAAAGTCCAGCTCTCCCCGCCGTCGTCGGTGCGAAACAGCCCGACCGCCGAGATTCCCGCGTACATCCGTGCCGGGCGCTCCCGGTCGAGCAATATGGTGTGAAGGCAGAGGCCCCCGGCGCCCCCTTCCCAGTCAGGCCTGGACGGGTGCTCGCCGAGGCTGGGCATCTCCGTCCATGATTCACCGGAATCGTTCGTCTTCCACAGAGACGCCGGCGCGCCGCCCGCGTACAGGACGCCCGGCTCGGTGTCGCGCCCCGGTTCGATATGCCACATCGCCTCAAGCGTCTCGCCAGATCCCGACTTGAATCGAGGTTCTTCGGACGACTCGGTCCAGGTCTTTCCGAGGTCGGCACTCCGGCTGATTTCCGGGCCAAAAAAGATGTTGTTCACGGCGGCGTACATCTTGCCGTCACGCGGGTCCAACGCCATGTGATACACCTGCGAGCCGCGGTGTACCGGGCCAGACATCTCCCAATCATCCCGGTCTGGCCCGCTGCGGAAGATGAACCCGCCGCGGGCCGTGCCGACCATCACGATGTTGGCGCCGTTGTTATCGACCGTCATGTCGACCTCCCATGTCTTGCCAGTCCGTCCGGAGGCACAAAGTATCACGAAGGCGGCCGATGACAATTGGCCAGCGTCTCACTTGCCTCTCCAACGTCTCATCGTTACGCTGCTGCTGCTTGGCTCTACCCGACTCAGAATGCATGGCGCCGGTCATGCCCTACCCCGGTCAGGAGACAGTTCCATGGACCTCGGCTTTTTCACGATGCCACTGCACCCGCCGGGCTCTAACTTTACGAAGACGCTCAAGTCAGACCTGGACCAGATCATCAAGCTTGACGAGCTTGGCTACTCCGAGGCATGGATCGGCGAGCACTTCACCGCTGAGTGGGAGAACATCCCGTCACCGGAACTGTTCATCGCGCAGGCTATCGGGCTGACGAAAAACATCCGGCTTGGCACCGGTGTGACGTGCATGCCCAACCACAATCCCTTCGTGCTCGCGCACCGTATCGCCCAGCTCGACCATATGGCAGAGGGGCGCTTCAACTGGGGCGTCGGAATCGGCAGCTTCTCGGGCGACACGGAGGTGTTCGGTTACGGGGGCGACAACCCGTCGCTGGACAACCGCGCCTACACCGCAGCCGCCATCGACACGATTCTGAAGTTGTGGGACGACCCGAAGCCCGGCATCTGGGAGACCGAGTGGTGGAAGTTCCGGGTGCCAGAGCCTCAGGAAGATATCGGCCTGCGCACCCACGTCAGGCCGTATCAGAAGCCGCACCCTCCGCTGGGCGTGGCAGGCGTGACCCCGTACTCGTCCACGCTCAAGATGGCGGGGATGCGGGGTTGGATACCGATGAGTATTAATCTGACGCCGCCGGTCCTGCTCAAAACGCATCGTGAGGCGATAGAACAGGGGGCGCGCGAGGGCGGGCTCGAGCCTCGCCTTGCCGACTGGCGCGTGGCCCGAGAGGTGTTCGTCGCGGAAACGACGGCAGAGGCGCGGAAGATTGCTCTAAACGGAGTGCTACGTCGTGATTTCGACGACTACTTCCTACGCCTGCTGGCCAAAGACGGCGTACTCGGCATCATGAAGAACGACCCGGAGATGTCCGATTCTGAGGTCACGGTTGAGTATTTGATCGACAACGTCTTCATCGTCGGAAGCGTGGACGAGGTCGCCCAAAAACTGAACGACCTCAAGGGCGAGATCGGCGATTTTGGAACCCTGCTGGCGATGGGCCACGAATGGGACCCCTACGAGGCGTGGCACGGCTCGATGTCGCTGCTCAAGAACGAGGTGATGCCGAAGGTCAAGTAGTTGGTTTGTTCCTCGCCTCCCACTCCACCGTCAGCCTAATCGCCTCCCGGCGTGGAACGCGTTCATCGTAGCCGAGCTCATCCCGGATTCGTGACCGGCCGCTGTTGTTTGGTAAAGGATTGGCCGAAGAGAACAGCGTCGGATCGCAATCCGGTCCCGAGTATGACGCGCGCGTTTCATCTCTGCTAAAACCCGTGTTCGCGCTGTGCTGATCGACGGCGAGTCGGTATCCACCCAACGATGTGACTCCGGCGGCCCGCCCTATCCCGTCTCCACCGTCACCGTTCCGGCCGTCCCGTTCACTGTGACCGTCGCGCCGTCCGGGATCACCACAGTCCCGTCACCGGTCCCGACGACCGCCGGTATGCCGAACTCGCGTGCCACGATCGCGCCGTGCGCCAGCACCGAGCCGATGTTAGTGACGACCGCTCCGATCACCGCAAAGTAAGGCGTCCAGGCCGGGGTCGTGATGTCGCACACGAGCACGTCACCCTCTTCCAACACATCCGCCTCCGTCACCGAGTTGATGACGCGGGCGCGGCCCGTATAGGTCCCGGCGGCGGCGGCTCTCCCCGTGACCACAATCCCGCCCGACGCCACCGATCCAACCTGCGCCCCCTTGCCGAGAATCGCCGGAGGGATCACAGATCGCCACAGGGCCAGCTGTTCTTTTCTTGCCGCAAGTTCCTCTCGGCCGATCTGAACACCGGATTCGAGCAGCGCCAGCAGCTCGTCGAACCTGTAGAAAAAGACGTCCCCCGTTTCCCGGACATCCCCTCGCCGACGCAGCAACTCGCCGATCTTTAGCCAGCGTTCGCGGGACACCTCAGACATCTTCTGGTCAGCCAGCAAGTTGTGGTCCTCGGTCACCGGACCGATGTGCTGCGCGTACGGCAAAAGTTTGAGCAGTTCAGCCGCCACGTCGGACTCCCGCGCGGTCTCTGCAAGCGCAGCCTCCAGCTCCTGACGTCGCGCGACCGCGATCCGCTCACCGACCCGGGGATCGCGCCCGTCGTCTTCGGTCGCGTACTGCCGGACGATCGCGAGCGGGACGGAGATGTCCTCGCGCCACATCGGTTGGTCTTCCATTCCCCGCGGGTTCATGTGGCCGAAGCGATCCATCGCGGCCGCGAAGCTGGAGCGAAACTCCACCTCGGCTTCACCGTCCCCCGACGGGAGCGCGCCGGCCTCGACCGCCGACATCACGGAAGGGGATCTACGAGCGATCCGGCCCAGCTTCCACAGATGTACAGCCCGCTCTGTTGAGACATTTGGGAAGCCCTGCAACATGGCCAACCCCTCCGCCTGTCGCGCCTGCCCAAACTCAGCGACGTACCGTGCGGCAAACGTCTCCGCAAATATCTGTGCATGGAAAACCGCCGTCCCATGAACCAGACGCATCACTTCAGAGATCCGTTTCTGGTGGCCGTCTATCGCCTCTTTCCAACCTCCCGGAGGGACCGACTCGGGATCAAACACGTCGATCTCTCTGACCACCTCGTCGACCATCGGCAGGCAGCGCTCACGCCAGTCCTGAAGGTTGGAGTCGTCCTCAGGAATCTCTTGCTCTTTGAGGTGCCCGGACAGCGCCGATTCAGGTGGCCATTCGTCCGTTCGGCTGTACGAATAGCTGTTGACCGTAATCTGCCGGGGCAGTTCGTTTTCGTCGTCCGGCGACCCCATCTTGATTCCCACCGTTTGGGATAGCGGCGATGAGGACGATGCTCCGTGTTCGTTGTGCAGCCACGTGGTCTCTTCGTATTCGGGGCCGGGCAAATCAAATTTCACCGGTCTGGCGCCGCCATCGGTCAATGCGGGTCTCCTTTTCGCCGGGCGAGTGTGGCGGCTGATCTGTCGATTCACGCCTGTCGGGCACGATCCAATTCGGCCGTCAATCCTACCGTTATCCGGACGCGATTTCTCCGTCCGCGCGCCGAAGTCGCTCCACCTCAATCGCGAACCAGAGCGCCATCGATCCGCCGCGATGGTCAAACCCAAACTCCGCCGGCCTGTCCAGATACTCTCGTGTACTCATCTGAACGCCTGTTCCCGTACACACATCGACC
>JAQBUX010000239.1 GCA_027623795.1 Chloroflexota bacterium | reverse complement strand
CAACACCCCTCTGGATGTGGGCGGCAGGTTCTCCGTTCTCTCTCGCTTCGGACTCGTACCGGCGGCGCTTGCGGACGTACCGGCGCCTCACTCGGCGCGACCCTCGGCGGACTGGCCACGAGCGGGCGCGACAAGGTCTCGATAATTACATCGCCCAGGCTCGTATCTCTCGGTCTCTGGATTGAGCAGCTACTCGCCGAGTCCACCGGAAAGAACGGAAACGGCCTCGTTCCGGTATCCGGGGAGCCGGTGTACGGCGCATCCGAGTACGGAAGCGACCGCGATTTCGTGTACGTGAGGCTGTCTGGAGACGCCAACGAGGAGACAGACGCCCGGGCGTCTGCGCTCGAAGCGGCCGACCAGCCAGTCACACGGCTGGACCTGGACGATGCGTACGATCTGGGTGGCGAATTCTTCCGCTGGGAGGTCGCGGTTGCGGTTGCCGCACGAGCGATTTCCGTGTATCCGTTTGACCAGCCGGACGTCGAGAGCGCGAAGGAACTCACAAGGAATCTCCTGGCATCAGTCGGTGAAGTTGACAGGGATGCGGCGGACTCCGGAAAACGGGAAGCGCCTGCCGTGCCGTCTTCGGATCCCGCGGTCGACGTGCTCATGCAGGCGCGGGCCAGCGACTACGTCGCGATACTCGGGTACTTTCCCTCGTCAGAAGGGGCGGAGGCTGCGATTTCTGAGCTTCGGGCTGCGATCACGCGAACGACCGGGGCGACAACGACCTTCGGATACGGGCCGCGTTACCTCCACTCAACCGGTCAGCTTCACAAGGGTGGACCGGCCGGTGTTATCGGCCTTGCGCTCGCGGCGGGAAACGAAGAGGCTCTGGCCGCGCCTGAAGCCGATCACGGATTCGAGTCTCTGTTTGTGGCGCAACTCACTGGAGATGTCGAAGCGCTGAGGGCTAACGGACGCAGGAGCGCGGTCGTGGCGTTGGGGGCGCCATATGCCGACGCCATTCGGAAGATTGCGGAAGACCTCAACGAGTCCCGGTAAAACTCGGATTACGACCGGGAATATCGCGCAATAATGAACGGGTGCAAACCCGTGCTAAAATCGCCGCCCACCGAAAAACATTGGGGTAAGCTGGAGAGCAGTCGACAGATTATGGCGGGCTGATGACCGGGCGTTTGCCACGGCGCGGCCCCTCCAGAGGCAGCCATAGGCCCGGCCGTAATACACGGTCTGGGAGGGACCTTCGAGCATGTCAACAGACGCCGCTGAAAAGCCAATGCTAGTCGTGGCGGTCGATCACCGCTTCGACCTGTTTACGGAACTCCTGTCGGCAAGTCCGGTACATCCGGCGGCGGCTGAACGGGAACGCGCGGCGAATTTGAAGCAGGTCGTTTTCGAGGGATTGCTAAAAGCGATCGAGGACGGCGTTCCGAAGTCGCAAGCCGCCATCTGGACGGACTCCGACATCGGCGAGTCCATCCTGTTGCGCGGTCGGGGCATGAACCTCAACACGATGATGTCTGTCGAGCGGGCACGTGTTGCCGAGTTCCGTTTCGAAGATGCGCTGGGGTTCTCCGAACGTCTCACTTACCTCGGCGTGACCTATGCGGCCGCCCGGGTGCCATACAACCCCGGCGAGGAGACGCAGGTCAACGAAGCCCAACAGCGGAAACTGCGCAGGTTGAGCGAAATCTGCCGATCCAGCGGACCAAAGCTGACTCTGGAGCTGGTCATGAGGCCGACACAGGCGCAGCTGGACCAGTCAGCGAGCGTCGAGGCGTGGGACGCCGAGATCCGACCGGGTCTAATCGTTCAGGCGATTCGAGAGCTCCAGGAGACCGGCGTGGAGCCGGACCTGTGGGCGCTGCGCGGGATCAACAATCCGGCGGCGATGGCCACCGCCACGGCACAGGCCTGCGTCGATGACCGCAAAGCGGGTGTTTTGTTCACGGTGGGCGACGAGTCCTCAAGCACCGCGGAACTCGACCAAGACCTGGTAAATCTTGCGGCCCGCACGCCCGGATGCCACGGATTGGTTCTCGGCCCTTCGATCTACGCAACAGACCTGAGCGCGTACGACGCCGGTGAGATCGAGCGGGGCGAGGCCGGCGCAAGGATCGCAGAGCGCTACATATCGGCGTACACCAGCTACACCGCCGCGCTGCGGACCTCCGACGTCGCCTGATCTCGAGCCGCCAGCGAGTCCGATTCTGTCCACCCCGAACGCCGCACGCCTGATCCCGTGATCCGTGCGTTCATATTCGATCTCGACGGCACTCTGGTCGAGACCGAGATGTTGAAGGCGCGGGCATACGCCGCAGTGTCCCGGGATCTGCTCGGTCTACAAGATCCCGATGAACGCGCCATCAGCCTGTACAGTCGCATCGTCGGCGCGACCGACGAAACGGCGGCGCGGGCCATGGTCGACGAGCTCGGTCTGGCGGGTTCTCTGAGTCACACGGCCGGCGAGCCGTGGCGGGCGCTTCATGCACTCCAGTCAGACCGATACCGGACCGAGTTTGCGACGGGAGACGCCCTCAGGACGGCCGCCTATCCGTACGCGGTTGATTTGCTACGACGACAGGCCGAATCCGGAATGTTGGTGGCGATCGCGACTTCGTCATTCACAGAACAGGCCAGACGCGTCACAGCCGAGCTCGGTGTCGAAAATGTACTTGATGCGCTCGTCGGCCGGGACCAGGTGACGAACGGCAAGCCTGACCCCGAGATTTATCTGAAGACCGCCGACATCCTCGGCGTCGCTCCGGACGAAACTGTCGTTATCGAGGACTCGGCGACAGGTCTCGAGGCCGCCGTCCGCGCCGGCACCCACTGCATCGCCGTCGCCAGCGCGTTCAGCGCCGCCGGCCTGCGGGAGCAAACCCTTCTTGCACAGGATTGGTGCGTCTACGAGCCCGAAAAACTGGCCGGCGTCGTCGAGCGTCGCCTGACTGCGGCCGTATAACAAGCGCACGGCGTGGACGTGGACGTGGACGTGGACGTGGACCCAATCTAACCGGCCTGATCGTCTGGACCGTTGGCCCGCGGTAGACTGCGGTCCTTGATTCGTTTCGGGATTCATTTCGGGATTCATTTGCGGTATTCGTTTCGGACATTCACCCGCTGGGCGGACGACGCAGCGGCCTATCGTCCAAAACGGCCCGACTCTCATCCCATAACCTCAATGCCGTGAAAAACGGTCCTATCGCCGAGGGCCGACCGTTCAGGAGAAGAAACTAGATGCCAGACAAGATCGTCTCCGCCGGAGACATGAGGTTCCGAGTGGTGCCGGGATGGCCCGGTCCGGATGGCGCCGCGTTCCGGGAGGTCGCCGGGGTCGCCGTCGACTCACAGGGCCTCGTGTACGTGTTCAACCGGGGAGCACGGCCCGTGATGGTGTTTGAGCCAGACGGAACCCTCCACGACGCATGGGGCGGCGATATTTTCACCCGCGCCCACAACATCACGATCGGGCCGGACGACGCGGTCTATGCCGTGGATGTCGCCGATCACACGGTGCGAAAGACCACCCGTTCCGGCGAGGTGCTGATGACGATCGGGACGCCCAACCAGCCCTCGGACACCGGCGTCACGACCGACTACAGGACGATCACCCATGGCGGCCCGCCGTTCAACCAGCCGACCAAAGCTGCGCTCAACGCGGACGGCGACATCTTCGTCTCGGACGGCTACATGAACGCCCGCGTTCACCGATTCGCCGCGGACGGAACGCTGAAGAACTCATGGGGCGAGCCCGGTTCCGGGCCAGGCCAGTTCAACCTGTCCCATGCGGTCGCTGTATCGCCAGATGGTCGCGTATACGTTTGCGACCGCGAGAACTCACGGATACAGGTGTTCACACAGGACGGCGAGCACCTGGACACGTGGGACGAAGTCAGCAGGCCATGCGACGTTTTCATCGGCCCGGACGGACTGGTCTACGTCGCAGAGCTTGGCCACAAAGGCGGACTTGGACTCGCGGCGCCGACAGACAACCCGGGCATCCCGAGCATGAGCATCTGGACCGTCGATCATGAACCGGTGGGCAAGTGGGGCTCGGACGACATCTTTGAACCGGGTTCGTTCTTTTCGCCGCACGGGATCGCAATCGGCCCTGACAGCAGCCTGTACGTGGGAGAGGTAACGATCTCCGGGGACGCCGGGCGCGGCAGCTTCCCGGACAGTTACAGGTCCATCCAGAAGTTTGAGCGCGTTGCGTGACGCTACGGGGGGAGCTGGTGCGGCGGGCTGACTGTGAGTGACGGACCGGGAGTCCCGCCGGATTACCGGGGCATCAACCCTATGATGCTCAACGAGCGCGAACTGGGCGAGGTCCACGCCGCTCTGGGCGACTGGGTCGATCAAGCGGAACAGGCGGAAGACGCCAAGCGCCCCCCGGAGGACTTGATCGACGAGGTGCGAGTGACGTTGCGCGCGTTGGCCGAGGAGAGGGCTT
>JAQBUX010000238.1 GCA_027623795.1 Chloroflexota bacterium | reverse complement strand
AGGCGGTCCTGTACCTGGCGAGTCCTGCAGCACGATGGGTCTCCGGAACCACGCTGCAGATCACGGGCGGTGTCCAGCGGGGCTCGTCGGTCTTTTAGACGAGATCGGATCGGTGTTCGCCGGTGCTCACCGCTCGTTTCTCACCCACCCTGATGGTCAGGGCGATTCCACTGCGGCGACGCGCCAATCGAGTGCCGCGACCGCACCGTACCTGCAAATTGCGATCGGCATTCCTCATGGCCCTGATCGCAAGATGGGAGGGTACGCCGATCCTGAACCGAGTTCAGAATGACATGTTGGCGGATCGGGTTGTCCTTACTCGTCCTCCTCTCGATTGGCGATTACCGCAAAGACTCCTCCTTGCGGATCGCCCAGTAGCGCGAAACGGCCGGGGGGGATGTCAGTCGGCGGCGCTATGACGCGCCCACCGCGTGAGAGGGCTAGCTCCGCCGTGGCGTCGCAATCGCTGACCGCGAAGTAAACCAGCCATCTAGGAGACAGCTCGCCGTTCGACTCGTCAAGCCGCACCATTCCGCCGGCGGGATTGTCGTGGGTGATGTGGAATATCGTGTAATCGAACCCACCCATGTCCTGTATGTGCGAGTGCCAGCCGAACAGCTTCTCGTAGAAATTCGCAGCGGCATCGGTGTTGGGCGTCATCAACTCGTGCCAGGTCATCGACCCGGGCTCGTTGACCAGGCCCGATCCGAAGTGCGAACTTGGCTGCCACAACCCGATCAGCACGCCGCCCGGGTCTCGCACCACCGCGATGCGACCCGCATCCATCACATCCGCCGGTTGCATCACGACCGATCCTCCGGCGGCTCCCACCGCGGCAGCGACCGGATCAACCTCATCAACGCGGACAAATATGTTCCAGTGCGGCGGCACCGATTGCTCAAACTCGGCGGGCTCCTGGAGATAGACCCCCGCGACTCTGGCATTACCGAGTTTCGCCATCGAGTAAGCCGGTCCCGGGGCCGGAATGTCTTCGTACTCCCAGCCGAAAAGCGCCGAGTAGAACTCCCTGGCGCGCGCCGGGTCGCTGGTCGCAAGATCGGACCAGCAGGGAGCGCCGTGCTCGTAGGAAGTCATCTCTGGCATAGCGCACTTCCTCTGGGCGTCACGATTGAAACCAGGCTGGAGCGGCATCTTCGCCGATGCCGAAACCCCTCGCAACCCTGCGGTGTCGCACCGGAGTGGCGCCTGTTTCTCACGGCCACCGAGCGCAACCGATGGGAACGTTCCCGGAGTCCGCACTGCAACAGCCGGACGACCCGGCCCGACGCGCCTACTCCCCCGGCATCTCCGGGTGCGCCTCGCGCTTGATCACCAGCATGCCGACAGCCCTGACCTCGTCGGCGATCTCGCGCGCCGCTTCGCTGTCCAGCGTCCCCGGGCGACTCTCCGCGAGGCAGATACCGCGGCCGACCTCTGAGTTCACCTGGTACACGACGATACCGATACGATCCGGCCGGTAATCATCTCGGAAGTTCCCGATCAGCCACCCGCACTTGAAAGCCCTGCACGTCGACGGCTGCGCGTCGTAGATACCGCAGCACCCGCCCGCCTGCCCGTCCACCAGATGTGGGCACGGCACGTCGGACGGCTTGCCGATCTCTTTCACGGCGAGCACCTTGCAACACTCCCCGCACTCGCCACAGCGACGTTCCGGCACGCCGGACTAAACCCCTTCGGTGCGAATCGAGTCCGCAGTGATCGTGATCTGACTGACCTTGTTCTCGGCGATCCGGTCGTAGTCGTAGACGACGCCCAATCCGACGCCCTGCGGCACGCTAACGTTGCCGTCCGAATCGACAGCATCAAGCTGGTCGCCGTCGTAATCGTTCGCGTAAACGGCCAGATCCGATCCGGGTAGTTTGGGGTGGACCAGCCCCAGTTCGTAGAAGTTTGAGTTGCGGATTGCGGCCATGCAGTGGCGGTGCGCCGGGCCTCCCGTGTGCAACTCCAGGTCCATCCCCATCCCCTCGGCCGCGTGTGCGATCTTCATCACGCCCGTGATTCCGCCGTCGTACTCAGCATCGGCGCGGAAGAAATCGGTCGCCTCGGCGATCGCCATGTCTGTATGCGCCTCGACCAGATGCACGTGCTCGCCCTGCAAAAGCGGCGTCTTCAAAGCCGCCCGTAGCTGCTTGTGGGCGTAGAACGAGACCCCGCCGTCACGCATCGGGTCCTCGTACCAGAAGAAGCCTGCGTCATCGCATGCGCGCCCGACCCTCAATGCATCGCCGTAGGTGTCGAACACGCAGCACGGATCGCTCATCAGCGCCATCTTGCCGCCCACGCGGTCCCCGACGGCCTTTATTGTCGCGATCTCACGCTCGATATTGCCGTCCGCCCACGTGTGGAGCTTGAACCCCTTGTATCCCATCTCAAGGCATTGCTCGGCGAAATCTGCGAACGCCTCAGGCGAGTTCAGCCCCCCGGGCGTCCGATCTCCGTGGTATGTGCTGGCGTACGCCGGCAACTTCATCCGATGGCCGCCGAGAAGCTGGTATATCGGCGCGTTGTGATACTTCCCGGCGAGGTCCCACAGTGTGATGTCCAGCGGGCCGATGCCCATGCGGTCGTTCTTCCGGAGATGCGTCTTGGCGACGTTGTAGAACTTCTCGCGCTCAAGCGCGTTTGCGCCGATAAGCAGTGGGGCGACGGCCTGCATCTGCTCAAGCGTTCCCGGCGCCACGGACATGAACTCGCCCGTTACGCCCATGTCGGTGAATATCTTGATGCCCAGAAGTCGACGGCTCCGATGCGATCCCTTCTCGTAAAACGGACCGACGGCAAAGTTCAGGTCGTCGCCGACATCGTTCCAAGGGAACAGGTACCGGGTGATCTCGATCCTGTCGATGACCGGGTAGTTTGGCATCGGTTTTGCTCCCTGGAAGTTATTCGGACGGCGCGACCCGCTGCGCGGGCGCTGGCTTCGGATCGCTGCGAAACATAACGGTCGCGACTCGTCGCCGCCAGCCTCGCGTCCGTGCGGCCGGTGCTCACGCCTTCACTTGAGATCGGGTGAACTCAACACTCAGGTCGAACAACGTTGCTCCTCGGACCCGGACCGCCTAGAACACCACGACCGACCTGAGCACCTCGCCGCGTTCAATCCGGTGGAACGCTTCCTCGACGTCGTCGATGGCAATGGTCTCTGAGACGAAGCGGTCAAGGTCTAGCCTGCCCTGCAGGTACAGGTCGATGTATAGCGGGAAGTCGCGTGTCGGTAAACAATCGCCGTACCAGGATGACTTGAGCGTGCCGCCGCGCCCGAAAACCTCCAGCAGCGGCAGGTCGATCCGCATCTCCGGGTTCGGCACACCGACCAGCACGACCGTCCCTGCAAGGTCGCGGGCGTAGAACGCCTGCTCGTAGGTCTGGGGAGTGCCGACCGCATCTATCGCCACGTCGACGCCGTTGCCGTTCGTGAGTTCGCGTATCGCCTCAACCGGGTCAGTATTCGAGGCGTTGACGGTGTGTGTGGCGCCGAAATCCTTCGCCCACTCCAGTTTTCTTTCATCGACATCCACGGCGATGATCGTATGAGCGCCCCCGAGCCGCGATCCTGCGATCGCCGCATCGCCCACGCCGCCGCAGCCGATCACCGCCACCGAGTCGCCACGACCGACCTGCGCCGTGTTGAGCGCGGCGCCGAGGCCGGCCATGATGCCGCACCCGATCAGTCCGGCCGCCTCCGGGCGCGCCGCCGGGTTCACCTTCACGGCCTGCAACGCATCGACGAGCGTGAGTTCAGCAAATGCGCCGATGCCAAGCGCCGGCGATAGCGGGGTGCCATCGGCCAGGGTCATTTTTTGCGTGGCGTTTCGGCTGTCGAAGCAGTACCAGGGGCGGCCCCGCAGGCACGACCGGCAGGCGCCGCACGGCGCACGCCACGCGATTACGACGTAGTCACCCGGCGCAACGTTGGCGACGCCGTCCCCAACGCTTTCGATCGTCCCGGCGGCCTCGTGGCCAAGCAGGAACGGAAAGTCGTCGTTGATGGCCCCCTCACGGTAGTGAAGGTCCGTATGACATACGCCGGAAGCCTGAACGCGAACAAGAACCTCGCCGGGTCCGGGGTCTGGCACGATCACGGTTTCGAGCCGCACCGGCTCCCCCTTACCGCCAGCGATTACGCCACGGACTTCGTTCGGCATGTGTCTTCCTTTCCAAGTTTTGACGGTTATCCGGGTCCGAAAAAACCCGGTTACAACGGACTAAATCCGGGCAGACCTCACCACATCAGCGTGCGTACAACACACCCGCATGCACGTCGTCCCGACTGGAACAGCCCCTTTCAGAAACCTCCTCTTCCAGCGCGAGAGGAGGTTCTTGTGGCCCCCGCCTTGCCGGGGCGACACCGCCACCCTGAGGCTCTCGAAGGACCGGCACTCGGAGACGCACCTTCTCCCTCACTGTACGGGGCGGGCCTTCTCCCGCTGGGAGAGGGGATATGGCGGCCGGCGCGTTCCTTTCCCCAGCGGCGTTCCTCGGAGAGGC
>JAQBUX010000237.1 GCA_027623795.1 Chloroflexota bacterium | reverse complement strand
CATCTGGTTCGCCGCGCAGCAATTGCTGAAAAGCGGCGGCGGCGCGGAAATGCGCTCGTACGAGCTCAACGAAGAGCTTGCGGCGGAAGACGGGCTGATCTGCGGCGGCACGATGTATTTCCTGATCGACCCGATTCGTCGGTCCGAGGACTACAAGACGCACGCAGAAGAGGTGGTGGCCGCGTACGAGGGCGGTCCGCCCGTTGCGATCGCCAACCTGATGGTCGCGCCGGAAAACTCCGAAATGACGGTCGGCGCCAAGCTTCTGATCCGAGAGAACGGCGAGACGGAAGGTACGCTCGGCGACTCCGGCCTGAACGACCGCGCTGTACGAAGCGCGCTCAACCTGATGGCGATGGGCAATCAGGAATATGTGGTCGATGAAGAGACGGGCGCTGAGGTCTTCATCGAGGCGTTCACCACGCCGCCCACGATGGTGCTCGCAGGCGGGGGCCACGTGTCGAAGGCGATCGCCCCGATCGCAAAATCGGTCGGCATGCGGTTGTTCGTGGTTGACGATCGTCCGGAGTTCGCCAACGCGGAGCGGTTCCCCGAGGCGGATATCGTCCTGACGACGGACTTTGTTGGCGGCATCGGCCAGCTGCCGATCAACGCAAACACATTCATCGTCATCGCCACACGGGGTCACAGGTACGATGACACGGCGCTCGAAGCCGCCGCACGTACGCCGGCGCGCTACGTGGCTCTCCTCGGAAGCAAGCGTAAGACGATCATGATCTACGAGGAGTTGATCAGGCGCGGCATTCCGTTGGACCGGATTCGGGAGCTCAGGGCGCCAAGCGGTCTGGATATCCGGGCGCGGACGCCTGAGGAGATCGCGATCAGCATTGTGGCCGAGATACTCATGTACCGCCTGGGCGGGACCGGTTTGCCGATGAAGCTGGACGAGCGTTTACTTCAGGTCGCGGTCAAGCACGCGGGGTCAGAGAGCGCGACCGTCGCCGCAGACTGACGCCCCTCAAGAATAATCTTGTCGATCTGCGCAATCCTGCTTGCTGCGGGCGAATCCAGCCGTATGGGCACGCCCAAACCCTTACTTGAGTGGTTTGGCGCGCCTCTAGTACAACGTCAGATCGAAGCGCTTCTGGAGGCCGGTGTCGACGAGGTGATCGTCGTGACGGGTAATCGCGCCGAAGACGTGGAGGCAGCGCTCTCTACTTCAGATTTTGGCGGCCACGTTCACGCCGTTAGAAATGACCTGTACCTGACCGGCAAAACCACCTCCGTAAAAGCCGGCCTGACTGCGCTTCCCGCAGATGTGGACACCATTCTTCTCCTCGCCATAGATCAACCCCGACCGTCCTGGCTTATCCAAACCGTGCTGGATTCACACCGATCGACGGGCGCGCCGGTGAGCTCGCCCGTTTACGACGGTCATGGAGGCCACCCGCTCATCTTCGACGGATCACTGCGTGGTGAGTTGTCCCGTATCACGGAAGAGGGCCAGGGCGTGCGCGAGGTGGTCCAGGCGCACGCCGATTCTTTGAACCGGGTGAAGGTCGAAACGCCGATCGCCAGACTCGACATGAATACGCAGGTCGAGGTTGAAGCGGCGCGGCGCCAGTTCCCAGACCCCCGGGCTTCGTGACGTTGGCCATCGGAGAAGCTCTGGCGGGCGCGCGTGAATATCTCGACCGCTCCGGCGTGGACGGGTGGTTACTCGAGGACTACCGGGGTTCCAATCCCATCCTGTGGAACCTGATCGGCAACGTCGCCCACGTCACCCGCCCTTGCTGGTTTCTCGTACCCGCTGGTAGTGAACCGATTCTGCTCGCGCACGAAGTGGACGCGGGGCGGTTCGCCGCCATGATCGAGCAAGCCGGTAATGGCGGCGTCGAGATCAGGTTGCGCCGCTTCGGAAGCCGCTCGCAGATGCTGGCCGGACTCGGCGACATGCTCGCCGGCCTGAGTCGCGTCGCCATGGAGTACTCGCCTGAAGCCGCTCTGCCACGCGTCGGCAGGGTCGACGCCGGGACGGTCGAACTCGTTCGGTCACTGGGGATCGAGGTCGTTAGCTCCGGCGACGTGCTCCAGTACGCGACCGAACGCTGGACGCCTCAACAGCGCGAATCACACACAGTCGCGATGGAGGGGCTGGTACGCACCGTTCACGACGCGTTCAGATTTATCGGCGAGAACATCAACTGGAAACTCACCGAACACGACGTCGCCGAGTTTATCCGCGGCCGATTCGAGCGGCTCGGACTGGTCGCGCCGGACGGCCCGATAGTCGCAGTTGACGCGCACGCGTCCGACCCACACTACGAGCCTTCTCCAGAGTCGTCAGCCATCGTCCGCAAGAACAGCCTCGTGCTCATAGATCTGTGGGCCGTTGCGCCCGAGCATGGCTCCGTATTCGGCGACATTACGTGGACCGGCTTCACGGGGGAACCGGGTCCAGACCACGAGAAAGTCTTCACGGCGGTCGCCGAAGCTCGTGACGCCGCAGTCGAGTTCATGCGCGACGCCCATTCACGGGGACGCGAGCTTGAAGGCTGGGAGGTGGACCGCACCGCCCGCGATGTAATCGCAAAATCCGGGTATGCGGACTACTTCGTCCATCGGCTTGGCCACAGCATAGGGGTGGAAGTCCACAGCAATGCGGTTAATCTTGATGATTGGGAAACACACGACACGCGCAAATTGATTCCGGGGATCGCGGTTTCGGTAGAACCCGGAATATATCTGCCCGAGTTTGGTATTCGATCCGAGATCGACGTGTTTCTGGGAGAAAACGGACCGGAAGTCACCGGCGAAGTACAGCAAGAGATCGTCAACATTCAGTTCTAGGGGGTCGGGAACGGTACGGCCGGGGACTCGCGCGAGGCTGCTCTGGCGGAGCCAGCCGTAAGCGGGGGCCGTGCAATGGCCCGGAGCAATCAATCAAATGTCATTGACCGCATTCCTCGTCGGTAACGCCTTGCTGGCGTTGATTCTGGTCGCGTGGAATCTTTTCGTGATGGCCGTCGTGCGCGCCGAAAAGCCTCGATGGACGGCAGCGATTGGCATCCAGTGGCGCTTCGGCGCGGCTACGGCGGCGCTCATCGCCGTTGCCGTAGCCCTGATCGACGCCATCCTGTTTGGCGAGGATGACCAGATATCCGAGGTCGCCGCTATCTACTCGCTGGGAGCGCTATCGGTGGCCGTCACACACGCCGTCCTGTCCTTGCTCTTCACGACCGAACTGATCGGACGTGGCCTGGACTTCACGTCGTCCTCTTTTAGCGAGGACTCGCCGTGGCGGAGGCCGATCGAATGGGCGACGGTCGTTCTCGTCCCCCTTGGGTTGATCGCAGCGTTGATCGCCGGCGTCGTCACGTACGCCCTCGCGTAAGGCCGTCCGGCGTTAGACCTTGATGCAGGCGACCTGGTGGCCCGCGGTGCGGTCCGTCAGCTCCGGAATCTCGGCCGCGCACTCCTCGGTCGCGATCGGGCAGCGCGTCCGGAAAACACAACCCGATGGCGGGTTCCTCGGGCTCGGGATGTCTCCTTCCAGCACGATCCGCTCCCGCTGACGCTCCAGCACAGGGTCCGGGATAGGGACGGCTGACATCAATGCACGCGTGTACGGATGCATCGGGTTTTCGTACAACTCCGCGCTCGTCGCCAGCTCCATGATCTTTCCCAGGTACATCACGGCCACGCGGTCGCTGATGTGACGGACCACAGACAGGTCGTGAGCGATGAACAGGTACGAGATGTTGAACTCATCCTGCAGGTCCGACAGCAAATTGAGTATCTGGGCCTGGATCGACACGTCCAGCGCAGATACCGGCTCGTCACACACGATGAATGAAGGCTCGCCGGCCAGCGCCCGCGCTATCCCGATACGTTGACGCTGACCGCCGGAAAACTCGTGCGGGTAGCGGTCCATCATCGCCGGGTTCATGCCCACCCGCGACAGTAACTCCGCCGTCCGTTCCCGTCGCTCGATGTCGTTACCGGCGAGCCCGTGAACGGTGAGCGGTTCGCCGACAATTCGACCGGCCGTCATTCGCGGGTTCAGCGACCCGTACGGGTCCTGGAAAATAATCTGCATCTCGGAACGGAATTGACGCATGTTCCGAGATGTCACCCCGGTCAGTTCCGTGCCCATGAACTCGACGGACCCGGCCGTCGGGCGTTGAAGCTGGAGAATGGCCCGTCCCGTGGTGGTCTTGCCTGAACCACTCTCACCCACCAGCCCCAGCGTTTCGCCGGGCGCTATGTCGAACGAGAGCCCGTCTACCGCCTTCACCGTTCCGGTCTGACGTTGAAATAAGAAGCCGGACGTGATCGGAAAGTGGACCCTCAGGTCGCGCACCGCCAGCATCGGGCCATCCGCCACGGCGGCCTCTGCCCCTGTCCGATCTTCCCCAACGGTTTCTTGCGTCACGATCGTTGTCGCTCAGCCGCGATGTCTGCCGTCACCATTTCGTGCTCCCAGCACGCCGCACTCTGGCCTGGCCGGACGGAGGTCAGAACCGGCGGTTCTACCCGGCACCGCTCAACCGCCCAG
>JAQBUX010000236.1 GCA_027623795.1 Chloroflexota bacterium | reverse complement strand
CGAATCCCATCTTCGATTTGAGGGGGGACAACACGCCTCAATTTTACCGCAACCGCGATCTGGAGCTACAGATCATCTATCTGTACGATTGGCCCCGTCTTCTCGCCTTGGATACGAACCTTGGGGACACGAACACTGAACACCTGCCGGAGGACGCTTGACCCATCCCGATTTCCAGGCCGACTTCTACTTCATCCGACACGGTGAGTCCGAATCGAACGTGGCCCCGGGCCTGGCCGCCGGAGTGAACTTTGATGCCCCGATGACCGAACGCGGGCACAAACAGGCCTTTGCGCTCGGAAAGCGACTCGCGTCAGAAGGCAGGTCGTTCGACAGGATCTACTCGTCGTCCCTCCTTCGTGCGGTCCAGACGACGCAGGAGATGTTACGCGGCATGGGTGTCGGCGGGACTGCGTTCGAACAGTCAGCGGACATAATCGAGAGACAGGTGCCGGAGTGGCGCGGGCGTCCCGTCGCCGAGGTCCACACGCCTGAGGTGCTGTTGCTGATGGCGGAGAACGGCAAGTGGTTCAAGCCCGGCGACGGCGAGTCACATCGCGAGGTGGAGCGGCGATTTTCGAACTGGCTCGAAGATGAGCTGCTGTTCAATAACGAGTTCGTCGGGCGGCCGGGTCGCCAGACGGTTGCGATCGTCAGCCACGGGTTGGCGCTCCAGTGCCTGTTCCACTACATCATGGGCTTCAACGACAGCCTCATCGATCGCATACCCCTCAACAATACGTCGATCTCACGGTTCCGATTCAACCGGCACGGCTGGTTCCCCGTGTCGATCAACGACGCCTCGCACACAGAAGAGCTTGGCGACATCTTGCGCGAGGGAACCCGCGGCTGGCCGATGTGACCACCCCGGATCAAACCTGACATGGCTTACTCACGCCGCGCGCCGTAGGCTAGGAGTATGGCGGCCGTTTCGGTTCCGGGCAGCATGCCGGACAGGACCAAAGAGGCGCGGCGTGCGCTGATTGCATCTCTGACCAGCCCGGATGGGTACGCGCACGAAGTCGAGCGGCCGATCCGCCACATCGAGACCCATATCTCTGATCTTTTTCTGACCGGCCGGTACGTGTACAAGGTGAAGAAACCGGTCGACCTCGGGTTCGTCGACTACTCGACGCTTGAACTTCGACGCCGGTTCACCGAGCTTGAACTTGAGTTGAACAGGCGCATCTCGCCCGACGTCTACCTGGGCATCGAACCGATCACTTTGCGCCCGGGTGGCGGGTTTCGCGTTGGGGGTGACGGCGAGGTTGTCGAGTACGCCCTGAAGATGCGACAGCTTCCGCTGGAACGATCGTTCGGGGCCCTGTTGCGGACCGGCGTGATCGGCCCGGAAGAAACCCGGGAAGTCGCGCGGCTCGTGGCGCGGTTTCACGGCGACGCTGACGTGGTCGGACCGACCTCTCCGCTCGGCGGTGTGGACACCCTGCACTCCGTCACGGGAGACAACCTGTCGGTGATCGCCCGTTTCACAGGAGTCTCGTGCTCAAGCGACGATTTGGACGACATAAGCGCCTACACCTCGGCGTTCCTGCACGTGAATCGCGATCTGATCGACTCACGCAAAGAGCGTGGTTTTGTGCGTGACTGCCACGGAGACCTCCACGCAGGAAACCTGTTTCTCGATGACGATGGAATCCACGTTATCGACAGGATCGAGTTCAACGACCGGTTCCGGTTCATCGATGTAGCGTCAGATCTGGCCTTCCTCGCGATGGACCTTGCTCACGCCGGAAAGCCAGAACTGGCCGATGTCCTGGTGGATACCTACGTCTCCGAGACCCGGGACGAGGAGTTGCGGAGGCTCATCGATTTCTACGTGCTGCACCGGGCGTGCGTGCGTTGCAAGGTGACATCCCTGTTGCTAGATGAGGCCGAAGAACCCGCAGTCTCCCGGCGGACGGAAGTGATTGCGGAGGCGTCATCGTACGGGCGGTTGGCGGCGAAAGTGGTCGCGCGTCAGAGGCCGCAGGCCGTTTATCTGATGGCCGGACTAATGGGATCAGGAAAGTCAACGCTTGCGGACGAGCTCTCACGACGCTGGGGCATGGAGCGGTTTTCGTCCGACGTGGTCCGCAAGACGCTCGCCGGGCTGGACCCGGAACGGGTGAGCGATGAGTCCGTTCGTAACGATCTCTACGCGAGGGACATGTCCGACCGCACGTATTCGGAGATGATCCGCCTCGGCGCGGAGGCCATTGACCGCGGCGGGTCGGTCGTCCTGGACGCGGCCTTTATTTTGAAGCGCCACCGGTCGCAGACAGTCGCCATGGCGCGTGATCGCGGCGTGCCCGTCTACATCGTGGAGGCGCGTGTGCCGGAGTCGGTTGCGCTGACACGCCTTCAAGATCGTTACGCGTCTGGAGAGTCGTCTTCCGACGGCCGCCCGGAGTTGCTGGCGTGGCACCGGTCCGAGAGTGAGCCGATCGACGCCGTGGAAGCAGACGGCCACGTAGTCGTCGACAACGTCGGCGGGATTGACGCAGCGGCGCGTGCGGCGTTGGCCGGTTTGTGGAGGTTGGTGCTGGCCGGGAGGTGAACCGGGCAGTGTCGATCGCGCATGGGTCCCCGGACCCAACCGACGCGTTTCGCCCTCATACGGGCCTTGGTCGCCGGACACCGTAGGGGTCGATTGGATCGACCCGAGGGCGGATACCAATCCGCCCCTACTTCTCGAGGTGATCGGCCGCCGCGTTTGCCATTACAACTCCGGTCTGTGACGACGCTGTCAGGGGCGGGACCTGCTCGGGCCAAGAACGGGCCGCTGCCCGCCCCCACGTCAGTTGGCCGATCTCAAACGTCCGCCACGCCGCCGTCGAGGGCGTCCCATGACCCTTCGCCGTACTCCGGGTCCGGGTACGGCCGACTCGCTATCAGGTCTTCGTCGAGATCGACGCCCAGTCCGGGAGCGGTGGGCAGCTCGAAATAACCGTCCTTGAGCACCAGCGGATTTTTCTGGACGAGATCATGCCACGGCATGTCGCGTGCCGTTTCCAGAATCAGGAAATTGGGCGCCGCGGCACAGACGTGGAGCGATGCGGCGGCGGAAATCGGACCGGCGGGATCATGAGGGGCGAACTTGATGTACTCAGTCTCGGCCATTGCGGCGATACGTCGAAGCTCCGAGATGCCGCCCGCGTGGCATATGTCCGGCTGGACGACATCAACCAGCCGGCGGTTGATCAGATCCTTGAACCCCCACCTGAAGAACAAGCGCTCGCCCGTCGCAAGGTCAGTCCGCAGATTGGCGTTCCGGAGCTGTTGCAGAGTGTCCAGGTTGTCGGGTGGAGTGGGCTCCTCGAAGAACAGGACGTTGAACTCCTGGATCGCCTCGATCTGCTTGATGGCGACGGTCGGGCGTGAGCGGCCGTGGTTATCGATCATGATCTCGGCGTCCGGGCCAAGTTCCGAGCGCATCTCCCTGATCTTCTCGCGGAGCGCGTCGGGAACGTCTTTCTCCCTGAACGCACTCTCGCCGACCTGCCAGCCGCCGGTCTTGTACGCCGTGAACCCGGCGCCCGGGTCCTGCGACTCCGGGTCCGGGCGGAGGTCCTTCCAGTGGCCATATGCGCGCACCCGGTCGCGCACCTGCCCGCCGAGCAGTTTGTAGACCGGCTGGCCGTACACCTTGCCCGTGAGGTCCCATAGCGCCTGGTCGATGCCGCTAATGGCTGATCCCAGGATGACGCCGGCGCGCCAGAAGAAGTGCCGGTACATGATCTGCCAGTTGCGTTCGATCTCAGTGGGGTCTCGGCCAACGAGCGCCTTCTCGAGCACGTGGACCGATTCCTCGACGGCCCGCTCATGACGTTCAAGCGTGGCCTCACCCCAACCATGCACGCCCTCGTCAGACATCACCTTGATGAACAGCCAGTTGCGATTGCCGCCGCGCATCTTGAAGGTCTTGATCTCGGTGATCTTCATGCCTTATTCCGATCTGGGTCCTATCTAACGATCTTGGCGTGTGAGGACATCGTAGAGGCGTAGGCCAGTAATGCGCTCCCGGGCAGACCAAGGCCTGCCCCTACACCTTCAACGGCGTAGATAGCGGGCGCGGCACGCGGTTCACACGTCGCGCCCGATGACGGCGGCGTACGAGCGGGGTGATTGAATTCGCACCCATGCATCGGACTCTAGAGCCCGAACCAGGTCCTCATCCGTCCCGAGCTTTTCAGCAACCTCGTCGTGCGTTGCGGCGCGACCGTCCCGTACCCCGAGACGCAACTCCATCACCTCTCGCTCCCGTTCGTCGACCGATGCAAGAGCGGCCCGGACGAACTCCGCTGCCGCCTTCACCGGTATGTTGCGGGAGTGTCCGTCCGCGGCCCTGAACAACCGATCCATCGTCTTTGTGCGGCCCATCATCAACAACCGTGTTGAGGCGGCCCAGTGACCTTTCGGGTCGTCCCCGGCAAGCGCCGGGATCTGGTCGCGCGCGATCGATTCAAGGCAAAGCCATCCGGGACGCTCACGCGATTGGCGAAGACCCGAGACGCCGAGCGCCCACTGATCCGGGT
>JAQBUX010000235.1 GCA_027623795.1 Chloroflexota bacterium | reverse complement strand
GTCCTCGACTTCGTTTCCGACGACGCCGTAGCGCCGGTCGTGTTTGTGCTGATCCTCCTAGTCGTTTTGCTGGCCTGGGGCCGCTACGCCGCGCTCACCTATCTTGTGACCGGCGGGCTTACCGGGCTGACACGGATCACGGATCTGGCCTCGCGGCCGAGACCGACCGAAGACTTTCAGTGGACCGAAGCCGTTTTTGGCGCCGGGGGCTACCCGAGCGGTCACGTTATATACGCAGTGC
The DNA here is from genome assembly GCA_027623795.1 of Chloroflexota bacterium. Taxonomy (GTDB): domain Bacteria; phylum Chloroflexota; class Dehalococcoidia; order Lucifugimonadales; family Lucifugimonadaceae. The sequence continues at coordinate 4,311 of JAQBUX010000235.1, read as the reverse complement.
TCGTGTTCGGCACGCTTGCCTATCTCGCCGGCAGGTACATGTCGCCCGGGAGAACGCGGACAGCGTTCCAGGTCTTTCTCGTGTTCGTGGTCGTCACAATGGGCCCGGCGCGACTGATCAACCTGGACCACTGGGCGATGGACGTGATCGGCTCATACCTGCTCGCTTTGCCGTTCTTGCTCGGCGCGCTATGGCTGCACCCGCGGCTGCCCGGCTGGATGACATGCGTGCCGCGGCTGAGAACACTGATCGGCGCGGATCGCGCTCTCTAGTCGGCTGCCTGTGCGGTTCGGTGGGTGAATCCTCCCCTTCTCACAGCGGGAGAAGGGGGATGAGGGAGAAGGCTAGTTGTTTCCTGCACGATGGAGTGCGCTGATCCGCGTCTTCGGCCTGTGACCTAAACTCCCCCTGACACCGTTCAAACCATCAATCGGAGAGTGACCCTTGACCGATCGCCGGAGCTTCTGGGCCTGGGGCATGGAGTCGCGTGAGCCGACTAAGGCCCGCCGTGAAGCCGCGGCGAAAGCGATGTCGGAACGCTTCAGCGTTTCGCTGGCCGTTGCATCGCCGCCCTCCCTGTCCGAGATCGGACTGCGTGCGCCCCGGATCAGCGCACCCGATTCACTCGCGGCTATCGTCACCACCGATCCGTACGAGCGCGCATTCCACGCTTACGGCCACAGCTTCCGGGACCGCGTGCGGAAGTTTGCGGGCGACTTTCCTAACCCGCCGGACGTCGTCGCATACCCGCGAGACGAAGCGGACATCGTTGCCCTTCTCGACTGGTGTGGAGGCGCTGGATATGCGGCGATCCCTTTCGGCGGCGGGTCGTCAGTGGTCGGAGGGGTCGAACCGCCGGAGGGTCACGACGGCATCGTCACGATCGATATGACCCGTATGGACCGCGTGCTTGAGGTGGACGACATCTCGCGGGCGGCGAGGGTCCAGGCGGGCGCACTCGGCCCCGTGCTTGAGTCGCAGCTACGGCCGCACGGCTTCACGATGCGCCACTTTCCACAGAGCTTCGAGTTCTCGACGGTCGGCGGATGGATCGTCACCCGTTCCGGCGGCCACTACGCCACGAACCACACGCACATCGACGAGTTCATCGAATCGGTCCGCATGGTGACACCGGCGGGCCTATGGGAGTCGTTCCGGTTGCCGGGGAGCGGCGCCGGACCGAGTCCTGACCGGCTTGCGCTGGGCAGCGAGGGCATCCTGGGGATCGTCACGGAGGCGTGGATGCGGATCCAGGGGCGGCCCGGATTCCGCGCCTCGACCGCCGTCTCGTTCTCGTCGTTGCAGGCGGCGTCGGACGCGGCGCGAGGCATCGCACAGGCCAAGTTGTGGCCCGCCAATTTGCGGGTGCTGGACCCGGGCGAAGGCGAGGCTATGGCGGGACTCGACGGGCGGACCGCAATCTTGATCATCGGGTTCGAGTCGGCCGACGTGCCGCAGGACGCATTTATCAAAGAGGCCGTGTCGATAGCCCGGGACGCCGGGGGGCAGGTAGACGACGACGAGATCGTGATCTCGCCTGCGCCATCAGATGCGAAAACGAGCAGCGATCCCGCTGGGCGGCAGGGGGCTGTCGGCGCGTGGCGCCAGGCCTTTATTGACCTGCCGTATGACTGGAACGACATCGCCGGTCTCGGCGTGATCGCAGACACATTTGAGACCTCGATAACCTGGGATCGCTGGCCGGAGTTCGACCGGTCTGTGCGCGCCGCGACGCAGGATGCGATGGACCGTGTTTGCGGCGGCGGGACGGTGACCGCCCGGTTCACACATGTCTATCCTGACGGCCCGGCGCCGTACTACTCGTTCACAGCGCTGGGGAAGCCGGGCTCCGAGCTGACGCAGTGGGCGGAGATAAAGAAGGCGGCCTCGGACGCTGTGATCGCGGGCGGCGGGACGATCACTCACCACCACGCAGTCGGCCGGGAGCACCGGCCCTGGTACGACAAACAGCGCCCGGACCCGTTCGCGGCCGCGCTCAGGGCGGCCAAAAAGGCGGTCGACCCGGCCGGTATTCTCAATCCCGGCGTGCTTATCGACCCGTAGGGTCTGGACTTGCTTGAGGATCCCGGCCTGAAGCGCACATTGACCGGTCGGTTCGGCGAAACTTCGCCCTCATCCCAACCTTCTCCCGCCGGGAGAAGGGGACCAACCAGCCACGACTAATGTCGCCCTATTGGCCTATTGGTTTGGCGACTTGCCGGATGGAGCCGTGGCCCGGATCCGCCTTTTGCGGGGCCGAGACGTTGCGCCGCGGTCGTCGTCGCCATATCGTGCGGTCACGTCTCTCTAACATCCCTGGACCCCAACGGAGAACCCTAGATGGCCATCTATTCGGTATCGGACATCACCATCAAAGACGCTGACGCATATGCCGAGTACATGGAGCGGGCGGCGCCACTCGTCGAGAAGTTCGGCGGGCGTTATCTCGTGCGAGGCGGGAGGGTAACTCCGGGCGAGGGCGACTGGACGCCCAACCGCGTTGTCATCCTGGAGTTTCCTGACGAAGAGTCGATGATGGCGTTCCGAAACTCGCCGGAGTACGCGCCGGTCGGCGACATCCGCCACCGCGCGGCGGAGACCCGATCGTTCCGTGTCGAAGGCGTGTAGTCTCCGTCGACGGACCGAACGTCGTCAGAACCACCCGAGACCCTGCTCATCGCCCGAGCGCATCAAATAACGAAGTTACGAGAACACCAAAGGACGCCAACATGGCCGTTTACACCGTAGCCGAGATCACCGTCAACGACCCCGAGGCTTACGCCGAGTACCAGGCAAAGGTGCCGGCCACGATCGCGCAATACGGCGGCCGTTACCTCGTACGCGGCGGCAAGGTCACACCGGGGGAGGGCGGCTGGTCGCCAACGCGGATCGTCATCCTGGAGTTCCCGGACGCGGAGTCGCTCCAGAAGTGGGCGACCTCTCCGGAGTACGCACCGGTGGCGGAGATACGGCACCGGGCCGCCGACTCGAAGTCGTTCATGGTCGAGGGCGTGTAGAACCGATTGGATTTCGATCCGGCCGCCGTGCGGTGTCGTCGCTTGCCCAGCCCGGTTTTCGAGCGATTTCTCGCCTGACAGGAGTTGACCGGTGTCAACACCGGTTGTTTACGACTCCGACGCGTGCATGGAGATCGGTCGCCATACGCAATTTGTGTCGCTGGCTGGCGCGTTGTAGGGGCGGCTGTCTATCCGCCCTCAGGGGTCGATGCCAATCGACCCCTACACATCGTGCAACCGATGTGACTTCCCTTTCGGCAGGTTCCAAAATGCGAACACCCGAGCCCTGAGGCCCTCGAAGGGCGCTCCCGGGATTCACCCTGCTCTGACGCTACATCGGGTGCCGGGGCGGCGCGCGAAGGGCGGATAGTCAGCCGCCCCTACTGTGTTTCTGACGGCGGAGGGTATCGCGCAACTCTTGCGTCGTTATGTTGTTCGATAGGGTGCCGTTGGACCTTGATCCTCGTATTCACCCGAGCCTTGAGGCCCTCGAACGGCGCCGTGCTCGCTTGCACGCGCGGCGTCGTCCATCCCGCTGGCATGGATTCCCCTCATCTGAATCCTCTCCCAACGGGAGAGGCGACGCCGGGCTGATCCGCGCCACGCCCTAAGGCTCTGGCGAACTCGTTGTGAAATTTCGGAGCGAGCCTTGAGGTTCTCGAATGGCGCTCCCGGAATTCACGCTGATCTGACGCGACGTCGGGCGCCGGGGCGGCGCGCGAAGGGCGGATAGTCAGCCGCCCCTACGTTGTTTTTGAAGGTGCAGATATAGCGCAACTCGCGCGTCGTTCTTTCGTTCGATCAAGGTCCGGCCCTGCAACCGGTCATGCTGACGGAGCGCGATCAGTCTTCGCCAAGTTCGCGCGGATCGACCTCGCGCAGATCGCGCGTCGGGCGTGCCAGCCGTCCCTCGATTACCGGGCCGCCGGCGCGTTCTTCGGCCTGCTTGCGGTCGTGCCTTGCACCCATCCACCCGATGAGACGCGGGAGACCCCACCGCGCCAGCGGAAACAGAAGCATCGGTATCAAAATGCGGAGAAAAATCGCCATGGAAGGTCGGTCTTAGCCCGGACCGGCGGCTTCGTGATCACCACGTCGCGCGCGCGTCAACTCCCTTTCCGATAGGGAAATCGTGACCATAGGGTCTTCGCCCACGAGACGGACGCGGTACTGCGCGATTCCGCCCAGGTGGTGATGCAGAGTGTCCGCCTCGATGTGAAGCACGACACCAATCCTGCCTTCGTAATCGACGTTCTGGCCGGTGACGTTCGGGTGAATCTCCACGCGGTCACCT
>JAQBUX010000234.1 GCA_027623795.1 Chloroflexota bacterium | reverse complement strand
GCCGATCCTCGCGCGTCCGACATCGACTTCGTGCTGATCCGCGAAAGCACCGAGGGGTTGTTCGCCTCACACGGCAAAGGCGTGATCATCGATGACCGGGAGGCGCGCGACACCCTTGTGATCACGCGCGACACGTCAGAACGGCTTTTCGACTTCGCCTTCGATCTCGCCCGTCGCCGCCGGGAGCGAGGCTATCCGGGTCGCGTGACATTGATCGACAAGGCCAACGTGTTCAAATCTTTTGCGTTCTTCCGAGAGATATTCGACGAACGGGCGGCAGGTTTTCCCGATATCGAGTCGGACTATCTTTACGTGGACGCAGCGGCGCTCGGAATGGTCCGCAACCCGTGGGAGTTCGACGTGATGGTCACCGAGAACATGTTCAGGGACATCCTGTCCGACCTGGCCGCCGGGCTGGTGGGTGGCATGGGGTTCGCCCCTTCGGCCGACACCGGCGAAAGCAACGCCGTGTTCCAACCCGCGCACGGAACGGCGCCGGATATCGCAGGAACCGGGATGGCCAACCCGATCGCGGCGATCCTATCGGCATCGATGATGCTGGAGTGGCTTGGCGCAAAGCATGAACTCGACGAGTGCCGCAAGGCAGCGAAGATCATCGACGATGCTGTCGCCGCCACGATATCCGAGCGAGGCATCCGCACCGCTGACGCGGGAGGCACACACACCACGGCGGACGCCGTGCGGGCGGTCCTGGCGGGGATCGCGGAGGCTTAGGTGTACTTCCCACGTAGGTTATTGACATGTGAGGGGGTCACCGTCGTTGCTATGTGGAAGACGTTGCCGAGATCGCAGGTTTCGAAGCAGATTTTCAGGAGCAGGCGATTCTGTACGAGGCTTTCTTCGACGTGATAGCAGAGCGGCCCTGGATTGACGGCGCGCTGATGGGAACATTCGATTGGCTTGATCAATACACCCGTGACCCGGCGGAACTGTACTTTGATCAAACGACCGGCGCTTCAGCTCGGAGCAAGCCCGCCGAGGAGGTCATCCAGCTCTGGTTCGACGGGGGTAGGCCGCCTCTGACTTGCTCAAACATGCCCAGGGCAAACGGGCCTCAGGGTGCGCTGGCGAGGGAGTCGTTTTGCCAGAATTTCGCGCCTCCCCATATTGACCCCGGAGAAACTACTTCCCCCCCGCCCGATCACCGTCGTCAACGCACCGATCGACCCCTTTCCGAGAACATGTAGCGGTCGGCGTATCTGACCGATAAGACGTATTTCGTGTCGGCCTGCAACCGGAAGGCATCTCCACCGGAAGCGGCATGTTGGAAGAGGTCAGCTTTTCGTAGTCCATCGCGAGTGCCCCCCGTTCACCGTCGGCATCTGGATAATGCGCTGAGCATGCGAGGACTGTGAGCCGAATCAGCGACGCGTGGAAGAGCGGGAGGAGTCGGGGGACGTCATGGCTGCTTTGATACCGCTTCTGACGCCATCCGCGTCTGGCGGACCTGCGGCGCTTGGTCTCCCTGATGAAACCCGGTTACAGGTCGAAAGTGAAACAAGACGGGGTAACAAGTCCGGGCGCAGTCGCTTTGATGGTCGGCCGGAGTGACGGAGCGGGCGCTCCGGGTGCCTGCCAGACGAGCCGGGACACCCAGACCCTCGACTTGCCGGTGACGCCGCACAACGGCCGAGGCCGGTTTGCGCAAGCCCGGAACGTCCTCATGTTCCGCTTGCCGCCGAAGGGCGTTAAATGTTCATCAAATGTTGATGGCCGGGTACTACTTGGACGGCAAAAATCGTTGTAGGTTTGCGGCGGGTTCTGGGAGGGAGGATCCTGGACTCGTCTCACACCCCCGCCAACGCATCGCGTTCGTGGGGGTGCGTGGCGTCCGGGGCAAACCGAATCGCGAAGGACGCTCTGACGGTCACCGCCGACGTGCCAACCCGCCAGATTACGGACTGGGATTGGTTTGGTGGGCCTAGTCGGACGATAGGTAGAACTCATCGCGACCGCTTCCGTCTGATGGTCTATAGCACCGGCTAGTTTGAACGTGGGCTGTCTCATTTCACGCTGTTCAGCAACGTGAGAACAGGGATAGACTCGGCGTTCTAGGAACCATAGCAACCAAATCGAACACATATCCGGGCTATTTTTCACGCAGGGCACGATGCGAGCATTCCGATACCACGAACACGGAACCTCCGACGTTCTTAAACTTGAGCGGATCCCGGTCCCAGAGCCAAAAAAGGACGATGTCCTGGTCCGAGTTAGTGCCGTTGGTGTGAGGCCGGTCGAATGGAAACAACGCCGCGGTATGAACCCGACTTTGCTGGAGACGGGCGTCGACGCCCCGCCGGCCCAATCCTAGGATCCCGTCGCCACGTCTATCTTCTCCAGATCTCGCGTGACTCCAAAAGGCGACCCGGGTAGCGGCGCCGAAGGCGCCGTGGCAGGCGCTGAAACGGAAGTCGAACGCGAGCCCCGTTTCTTCTACGGCTGGTGGATCATCGGGACCGGTGGGTTGGTGCAAGGGTACGCGGCAGGCGTGTTCTTCCATGGGTTCGGCGCCTTTTTCACGCCGATAATCGAGACGTTCGGCTGGAGCCGCGGCGGGACCGCCCTGGCGTTGTCGTTCAACCGCATCCAGTCCGGCGGGATGTCGATCGTAGTCGGCTATTTGGTCGACAAGTACGGCCCGCGCATGTTGATGGCGTTTGGGCTTTTCATCACTGGTCTCGGCTTTATCGGCATGAGCCAGATGCAAGAGCTGTGGCACTTCTACGCCATCATGGCTCTGATCACCCTTGGGATGACTTTCGGGACCTTCATACCGATCGTCGCGACCGCAGGAAACTGGTTTGTACGAAAACGTAGCCTGGCGATGGGGCTGGTAATGTCCTCCGCTGCGGTCGGCGCGATGATGATTCCATTACTGGTCTGGTTTGTGGACTCCGTGGGTTGGCGACACGCACTGCTCACGGTCGGAATCGGATTCTGGATCATCGGCATACCCGCAGTTGCCATGATGATCAGGCGTCCTGAAGACATGGGTTTGCGACCGGATGGCGACCCCGTGCGCAGGCGCGTGACTGGTCGCCATCCGGTTCCCGACGCTGAGCGGCGGATACCGATCTCCACGGCAGTCAAGACGCGGTTTTTCTGGCAGCTTGCAATCGCCACCAGCCTCGGCGAGCTTGTCGGTTCGACGACTTTGCTGCACATCGACGCCATGCAGACGTTCGGCATTAGTCGAACCACGGCCGGCATCGCAATCTTCGGGTTCGCCCTGGCGAGCTTTGCGGGACGATTGGTGATGGGGTACATCGGTGACTTCACGGACAAACGACACTTGATGGCGATTGCGTTTTACATGCAGATCATTGGAGTCCTCGGGCTCGTGTCTTTGAACGCTACGGTCGGCGGCGTGTTCCTGGATCAATGGGGTTTACTATTTTTTGCTCTGTTTTTCGGCGCGGGATTCGGATCCAGCATCCCCGTCAGGATGGCAATGATCGGCGATTATTTCGGCCGCGAAACCTACGGGTCAATGCTGGGCATCATGAGTACGGTCAACTCCGCAATCGGAGCGATCGGACCTGTATTCGTCGGAGTCATGTTTGACGTCACGGGAACCTACCGCACACCGTTCTTGATATTGATCGTGGTGCTAGTCATAAGCGGACCGATGATGACGACCCTGGAAACGCCATCCCGGGTTAAGGCGCGATTACGTGTCGCTGCCCATAAGGCCGATTTCACCGCCAAAGCGGAGGCGACCGGATCGGAGGCCTGAGTCGTAGCCATCCCGGCTGCGGTGCTTAGATGGCGCCACCGGGGGGCACTGGTAAGCGATCCGGTGGACGGGCATGCTCACCTGCAGTGGGTTCTGACTGATCCCTACCTACTGACTTTAATGGTGGGCCTGGTGGGACGAAATCAAGAACCTTCTCAGCATCGATAACCATTGAGACCATGTAGTGACACTCCCGTTGTGAAACCCCGCGGTGGGTAGGTGGCTAATCGAGGCCAACCGGGCAATCTCGGCGCATACATTGCCATTGGGGCTTCGAGTGGAGACGGGTGAATCGAGTCGGTCTGGAATCGATCGCGGGTTGATTTGACCCGGGAGATCAGCGCGGGACCAGCGACCGGACGATGAACATTGCCGATCCCTTAACAACACGTGCTGTCGGAGTCCATTGGAAACAGCCGAAGAAGGGCCGTCTCCGACTGAACGATGGGTCGTGTATCAGGCTACGGCCGGAGCATAAGAGTCCCGTCTGGGCCTTGAACGCGAGTTAACGCCCGACTGGCCGTCCGATCCACCTCGACGCACAGCTTCGGGGACACGACGCATAACGCACGCTGTGCAACCGCGGGTCACGTCCGTCAAGGTGGTGTTTTAACCATCGCGTCATCCGGCCTGATCTCTCCTCTACCTACGCCACCTCCTCCAGCTGTCTCGTTGCGTCGCCGGGTTCTTGGATCGAGGCGCTTCCTCCGATGACAGAAGCCAGGGACTCGGCGCTCATGTAGCGGCGGGCCACGGCCCATTCGTCATGTTGCTCGGCCAGGACCGCCCCGACCAGGCGGAT
>JAQBUX010000233.1 GCA_027623795.1 Chloroflexota bacterium | reverse complement strand
CACCATCGTGAACCCGAAGTCCGCCGCGGTCTCGGTGAGCACGCCCGGCGTGTTGCCGACGGCGATGTTGCGCTCCGACGCGGCGGCGACATCGATGTTGTCGTAGCCGACCCCGAACTCTGCGATCACCCTGAGGTTCGGACCGGCTGCGTCCATTACGGAGACGTCGATGGCGTCCGTAATGTGGGCGAATATGCCGAAGGCGCCCGTGGCCGCCGCCCGCAACTCCTGAGGCGTCGCCGGCGCGGGACGGTCCAGTACAAGGACGTCCGCGACCTCACTTAGCCGGTCCACCTGGTCCTGGAACTGGCGCCGGGTCACAAGTATCTTCGGACGGGATGCGCTTGATGATGTCAATTTCTGGGTCGGCTCCTTGGGAACTGTGGTAAAGGGGGGCTGTGGCCGGGGTTTCGTAGCCAGGAGGTCGCCATCGGGAGGTCGCTATCCCGTTCCTCGGTTGCCGATCATCCACGAGCCGGGACCCGCGAGCAAGTGCCGGTAAATTCCGTCAGGGCGACCTGGAGAAATCGATCCACCCCGGTCGGCCTGTATTATCCAGACCACGATGGCCGGCGAGCGAGCGTAGAGGGCCAGGGGTCTCCCCGTGGATCAAAGGGCCAGATTGAACAGGACGACGATGACAGAATCACACAACCACGATTTCTTCATGCGGGCTGCACTGGCCGAAGCTCGGACGTCCGCGATCGAGGGGAATCAGGGTGTCGGTTCGGTCATCGTCCGCGATGGGGTGATCATCGCCACCGGAAGAAATCTGGAGAACACTGAGCACGACCCCACGGCGCACGCCGAAACCGTCGCTATCCGGAACTTCGTTACTGGCCTGGCTGACGCTGACGGCAATGACACGGAACGAGGGCCCTGGTCCGACTACAACCTTGAGGCACGCGTACTCTCGGACGCGGTTCTTTACACGACGTTTGAACCGTGCCCCATGTGCTGCGGAGCGATCTTGAGCGCAGGAGTATCGACGGTGGTCATTGGTGGTCGTCCCGCTCGTGACGCGACCCGGTGGGGTGATTACACGATCGAGAAATTACTCGAGATGACCGGTTGGGATGATCGAGTTATCGTCGTGACAGGGGTGCTGGTCGACGAGTGTTTCGCGGCCCGCAGCCGGTAGCCCGAGCCGCTATCAGTCGGGTTGCTCCTCAGATCCCATCGAGGGACTCGCCGACCGTTATCACGATACTTGGCCCTTGCAACCGGCGGACGTTAGAACTTGGAGTTGTCCAGCGGCGGCGTCTCGACCGTAGACCAGCGCTCCGGCGTACCGTACAACCCGGTCTCAGGGTGGTACTCGGCCCAGCCATACCACTGCGTTACGAACGACGTCACCCAGGTTAACTGTCGGCCTTCTAGCGGGCCGCCAATCGCCCGGCCCCGGATATCCCAGGTCGATCCCGTTGCGGTGTCTCGCGCGGTGAATCGAGCGGAGGCCACGCGCTCGAACTCCAGCAGAGAGCCGTCAAGCACTCTCGACCAGGCGAGACCTGACTGGGTCGACCCGTCAAACAGCACCACGATCTCCTGATCGCCGATAGCGACGTTGACCACGCCGTTGTCCTCGGCGAGCAGATCGAACGGGTATGCCGAGAACTTGTCCCACGCCTCGACGCCGACGATCAGGCTGTTCGCCGGCAGGCGCGTGTCCGAGAACGTGCTCACGGCCCCGACCTGCGCCGACGGCGACACCTCGCGGTACTGCGATTCGAACCCCGTGTCTCGATCAAGAATCTGGGTGTCCGGATGCAAAGCTGTCCACTCGCTCCAGGTCATGTGCTGAATCGGGATGAAACCCATGCGTTGGCCGGACAACGGCCCTTCTACAGCCCAGCCGTCCAGGTGGTTCCATATCGACCCGGTTTGCCGATCCACCATCGTGAATACGCCGTCTTTAAGCCCCAACACCTCGAACGTGTGCCAGTCGCCTTCGATCACGGGGTCGAACCCGACCCCCGAGTTGCAGAGGATTCAGTAGGTGACAAGTACGGGCGACCCGCCGATGTTGTCGTTCGCGATGTGGTGGAACCACATCATGCTCAACGGGTAGGCCCTCGGCTCACCGGCCCAATCTACCCCGAGGACCAGCGACTCGGCGGTCATTCCCTGCGCCTGTGATGCCGGGACGAATCGAGGCTGGTCCAACGGCACGAATTGCGTGGCCCGGGTGACGTTGGCCACGGGCAGTCCCGGCGCGGAAGGAGGAACGGGAGTAGACGTGGGAGCCGGAGTGGGCGCGGGTGCTGGAGTGGCAGTTGCCGACGGTACAGACGTCGGGATGGAAGCGGCATCAGGGACGCCATCGGGCGCGATTGGTACGGGCGCTGGCATCGTTGGTTCGGTATCGGAACCGGGGTCCGGTAACGCGATCGAGACGGGGGTAGGTGTAGGCAGTTCGGTTGAACCGGGGCCCGCCGGCGCGACCGTTGGGCCAGGCTGGCGCGTCGGCGTCGGCGCCGGGTCGATTGCCACGTCGTTGGAGGTAACGGGGACGTCCACGGGATTGGACTGGGACGAGGGCCCCACCGGCGCGTCCTCTATGGCGGGCGCTAACGCTTCAAACGCGGGCGCTGGCGCGGCCGTCCCGGGCGTCGCGGTCTCTGCCCCGACACGCGAAACCTCCGCTGCCTGCCCGGCGCCGCATGCCGCCAGTAACGCCACCGTACACGCCGCGGCCACGATGGCGAACCTAACCTGCCATTTTCCTCTCATGCATCGATCTTCCTTGTGCGGACCGCTCCGTTCAATGTGGTTCTACGTAGTCCGGGGTTCGCGATCAACGCCACCGGGCGGCGCGTATTCGCCCGCTATCGGCGCGAATCGGCTAGGATTCCGGCCATCGGGCAGTCGCGACCGGAAAGAACGAACTGGAACGCGGAACCGGAATACAGAGGTATGTCATATGCACAAGCTTGAGGTCCTCAACCCAGTAGCGGAGCAGCGCGGCGTCGTGAACTCATTCACCGCCAGCCCGCGCCCGAAGTCGCTCGACGGCTTGACCGTCGGACTGCTTTGGAGCGGCACGCACGGAGGAGACGTGGCGCTGAACACGGCAGGCGAGCTGATACAGCAACGGTTCAAGAACGTCACCGTCAAGTTCTACAACGGGAACAACTACCCTGCGCCGGAGCACATCCGAAAGCAGTGTGCAGAGGAGAGTGACGTCGTTATCGGCGCCACCGCTGACTGAGGGACCTGCGCGTCGTGGATGTGCTACGACATGATCGAAATCGAGAAGACCGGCGTTCCCGCCGTTCCCATCGTTTCAGGCCGGTTCGTGGAGGACGCAGTTGCGAGCTCCCGGGCCTTCGGCATGCCAGACCTCCAGTGGGTCGTCGTGCCGCGAATCTACCGCAACCTTGAGCACGACCTGTGCCGGAGCCAGACGGCGGACGCGATCGACGAACTCGTCGCCGCGCTGATCTCGTCGATCGACGCCCGCGAGTCGGGCATCGACACCGAAGGCGCCCGGAGCTACGAGGGTGAAGACCGGTACGACGCCGTCCTCAAGATGAACGAGGATCTCATTGGCGAAGACCTTGGCGACGGATTGCCGCTCTACCCGGCGACGCGGGAAGCGGTAGAGGCGATGCTCAAGGGCACGAATCTTCCGGCGGACCACGTCGTGTGTGACATGCCTCCGGGCTTCGGTATCGCCACCGTTGAGAAGATCGCCATCAACGCAGTCATGGCGGGGGCGAAGCCGGAGCACCTTCCGGTCGTGATCGCAGCGGTGAAAGCGATCTCGAACATAGGCGGGCAGGGCGGCAAGTCTCTGCTCATGTCCACAAGCCCGCAGGCGCCGTTCCTGATCGTCAACGGGCCGATTATCGATGAGCTTGGATTCAATCCGAGGTCGGCGATCGGACCCGGCCGGGACAACCTGGTCAACACGGTCGTCGGGCGTGCATTCGCGCTCTGCTTCAGGAACCTGGGTTACTGGTATCCGGGCAAGATGGACATGGACACCATCGGCACGACCCGGAAGTTCATCCAGTGCGTCGCCGAGAACGAGGCCATGAGCCCCTGGGACCCGTTCCACGTGGACCAGGGATTTGACCGCAACGAGAGCACGGTGAGCCTGTTCATCACGGACGGAGAGCTGGACCAACAGGATCAGGGCAACACGACAGCAGAGGGGCTCCTTAAGAACCTGGCGTACGGTTGCGTGTTCGGAACGAAAAGCATCCAGGAGGGCGGCCACACACAGCGGTTGATCTTGATGCCGCCGGACGTTGCGCAGCCCGTCGGCAAACAGGAGTTCACGAAGCAGGCGGCTAAAGAGTTCATCCAGCAGCACGCGAACCACAGCCTGGGAAAGATGATCCAATACATGCCGCTGGAAGGCGAGGCTCGCGTCGCCGAAAAATGGAAGTGGCTGGAGAACATGACCGAAGAGCAGCGGCTCGAGATCGAGTTCCCGGTGCTGGACAGCGCCGAGGACTGCTACATCCTCGTCGTGGGCGCGGACCGTGCGAAGACGGCGATCTTCCCGAGCGGACCGGCACCTGTGACGGAGGGTATCGACCAGTACCGGGCCTGAAGCTAACGCCCGGCTGACTAGAACGTCAAAACGAACCGCCGCC
>JAQBUX010000232.1 GCA_027623795.1 Chloroflexota bacterium | reverse complement strand
CTTCGCGAAACAGATCGGACGGGATCTCCAGCAGCATCTTCTGGTAACCGTCCGGTATATCTATATCGCCGACGGTCTTGAAACCGGCCTCGGTGATCCGTCCGGCGACAATGAAGTCGCAGCCCTCTCGCCTGATCTCGGACATCGCGGCGAGCGTCGCCGAGCCGGTTTTTTCGGGATCGAACTCCGGGCGATACGGTGGGTAGTACCGGTCGTCGAACAGCCGGACGGCGGTGTCGTATCCGATCACGAATCGTGAGTCCGGCATTATCCGAGACTTTTCGACGAATGTCGGCGCACGGGAAATCAGCGCCGTGTGTCGGCCAGCGAACTGCGACAACCGACGGCGAACCTCAGATTCGGTAAGTTCCGGTTTGTCTACGTTGACCACGGAAAGCTCAAACACGCCCACCCGGCCGGTGAGCTTCACCGCCGCTTCAAGCATTCCTTTGTGGCCGGCGTGCAGCGGGTTGAAAGCGCCCGAAAGCACGGCCAGCCCGCGGTCCGCTCCGTCCCGGACGCTCCCATCGCGATCCACCGTTATGACCTGGACGTCTCCTGCAACGACGGCGGCGAGCAATCGATCAGATTCGTTCATCTGTCGCGTTCAACTCTTCGCCGGGTATCAGCCCGGGATCGAGCGAGGTCGTAATTCCGTTTCCGAGGGCGATCAGGCAAAGGACGAGCCTGCTGGCGACTTCCTCCTCACCGCCTCGATCGCGGGCGCCTTTCTTGAACACAACCCCGTAAGCGGTCCGCCGCGTCGCCGTCCTCAGGGCGCATTCCGCACGGTGCGTTCCGCGCTTCTGATAGTCCGTAGCGATTGTCGCCGTACAGGAGACGCCGATCACGGGAGAATCGTCGTCGTCCTGGCGAAGTTCAAGCGCGCGCTCGTAAGCGCGATCCGCCATCAGCACCGCCTCGTCCCGCGAGACGTGCTTCTCAGGCTCCACCCCGACGAACTCGTTCAGCGATTTGATCGAATACGGCACGAGCCCTTCGAGCACGGTCCGGGAGGCCCCGCCCTGTGCGAACAGCCAGCCGAGGGCCGTTATCCCGGCTCCGGTGACGACTATCACCGCCTTCTCGGGCCTGGAGTGGATCTCAGTTACGAGACCCGGGATCACGCTATCGACATCACTCAAAGTTCAATCTCCGCATCGGTCGGCAGAGGTCGTACGAAACGACATATCGATATGAATTTCAGTCCAGGTGAAATACCTCTTCGAGTTGGACCATGTTCTCATCAGGTCTGCCCCCATCGGGGGCGTCGAAGAACGGCTCCATGAGCGCCTGCCAACGCGAATTCACATCTTCACCCGCCATGCCGTCGAGCGCCGCTTGAAAGTTGTCCGGCACCTCGACGTACCCGAACATCATGCCGTCAGGCCGCATGAACAGGCTGTAGTTGCCCCAGCCGTGGCGACGCAGCGACTCAAGCATCTCCGGCCACACGTTCCTGTGGTGCTCCTTGTACTCATCAATTCGGTGCTCTTTGACTTTGAGGAGGAAGCCGACTCGCTGCATGTCTGGGATCCTTGATTGTCTGGGAGTGTCTGGGATTGTCTGGATGGTCAGTAAGTGTCCCGGAAATATCCCGGCCGTTCGATGACCGGGGTGCGCTGTATGCTACCGAACCGCTAATTTGTGCTGCCTCCACCGACCGGAGATGGCCGGGAACCCGTCTTGAGCCCGCCGAAGGATAGAGAGAAGTTCTGATCGGAGTCCTCGTACGATGAAAAGTTACGCACAGGTACTGGACCTCAAAGACGACCCGGAGACGATCGAGAAGTACAAGGAATACCACCGGGCGGTATGGCCCGAGGTGTTGGAATCGCTCAGGTCTATCGGCATCTCAAAGATGGAAATCTTCCTGCTCGGCACACACCTGTTCATGTATTACGAGGCCCCGGATGAATTCGTGCCCGAGCGGGATTTTCAGGCCTACACAAAAGCGAACCAGCGCGCTGAAGAGTGGAACGACTTGATGTCGACGTTCCAGGCGAAGGTCCCCGAGGCCGGTCCATCAGACTGGTGGGCGCCGATGGAAAAGGTGTTCGACCTGGATTGGTAATCGACCTCGACCAATCGGCTCCGCTATCCATACGACGCCGTTAACCGGCGCCACGCGAACCAGAACAGAGGGTCTAACGGCAAGACCGATGACGACCGAAGCACCGCAAAAACCATCCGGCGGCAACGCCGGACTCCATTTCGTGCGTTACGGCCTCCCGGTCATTATCGTCGCCGCGGGAATTTTCGCCGTCTCACAACTGTCTGCGGCGACGATAAGCGATAGCTCGGCCTCCGACTCGGCGTTAGCGATATTCGGTGAGTTCACGGACGAAGTGGCGCATTTCGTCGAGTATTTTGCGTTGAGCGCATTAATCTTGCGCTGGATCCTGGCGACGCGGGCGCCCGCCCGCGCAGAACGACTTGTCGTAATGGTCCTCCAGCCAACGGCCTGGATCGCGATAACCCTGGCCATCCTGTACGGCATAAGCGACGAGGCCCATCAGTGGTTCATCGATGGCAGGTCAGTAGAACTGAAGGATCTGGTGATCGACGGCGCCGGCGCGGTCACGGGAGCAGTTGTATACCTGACTGTTTACGCCATGTATCGAACCTGGCAACTGCGGAGCAGCCGAAAGTTCGTGCTATCAACTGGCGCGCCAACTGAGGCCCGAGTGATACCGGCCGGAGAACACGTCAGTGATTAGGCAGCGGTTTCACCGGGACTCTACGTTCGATATGCGACCACGCTCGACGTCCCTCAGGGGCTATTTACCCGTCGGTGGACGCGACGGAGCCAGCCAGTTCAGGAGCCGGCCGTAGTGTCGTCCTCATACGAGGCGTGGGAAGTACAACAGCGCCAACAGGAGCTCCTCGAGGCCATCGAACAAGCGGTCAGGCTGGCCGAGGAGATGAGCTGGCCGCCGCAGCCCATCTACGTGGGTAACCGGATACGCGATGTGTTGATCCCCGCCCTTTTTGACGCAAGGACATACATCGAGGTCGGCCAGATCGCCGCCCCCGAGATACGCGATCGGTTGACTGCGGCCCGGATGGTGGCCGCCGACCTATCTCAAGAAGACCGGGGATTTGATCGTCTCTTCAGCCGGCTGCGAGCCATCTCGGAAGACGCCGACAACGCCGCCAGGTTAGCGTAAGAATCCCGAACGCACGTGCTACTATTCGCCTCGTGATGACGCGCACAGATGGACCGGCCGATGCAAGCGTCTCGCGGTCCAATATCGACCCCTCGCCGGAAATGGTGATCACGAATTGAGCGAGGCCCGGGTAGAAATCCAGGTCGACACCGCATTTCAGGTCGCTTTCGAGGAAACGCACCTCGACCAGCTACTGGTCGAAGTAGCGGAAACCGCCCTGCAGCGGGAACACGTGACCGGGCCCGACCGCGTGACTCTGATGATCACAAACGACGAGGCCCTTCGCAGGTTGAACCGGGATTTCATGGGATACGACGAACCGACCGATGTGCTGTCTTTTAACAACGGGTCTGGTAACAACGCGTCTGGCAACAACGCTCCGGGTTTCGAGCTGGCTCCGGACTCGACGGCCCTCGACTCAGACGCTTGGCCAGACATCGACGGCGAAGAGTCGGACGCGCTGGGTGATATCGCAATCTCGTACGAACGCGCCGTCGCACAGGCCCATGCGGCCGGACATGATCTCGCCCGAGAGCTATCAATCTTGACCGCTCACGGCGTGCTCCACCTGCTCGGATACGATCATGCCGAGCCCGAAGAACATCGGGTGATGTTCGATAAAACGGACGAGATCCTCTCAGCCGTTGCGGGTCTGTCCGGGCGTCACGTTGACAATCAGGCCGGGAGCCGGACAAGTGCCTGACAACACAGAAGTTTTCTACCGCAAGTGGCGCCCGCAAAGATTTGACGAGGTGGCCGGCCAGGACCATGTGTCGCACACACTTCGGCAGGCGATACGAACGGATCGTGTGGCGCACGCCTACCTCCTGTGTGGACCGCGCGGCACCGGCAAAACCTCGACGGCGCGGATCCTAGCCAAGGCGCTGAACTGCCTGGATCAGCGCGACGGTGAACCGTGCGGCGGTTGCGATAACTGCATCGCCGTGACAGAGAACCGCATGCTGGACCTGATCGAGATCGACGCCGCATCGAATCGCGGCATCGACAACATCAGGGACCTTCGGGATAAGGCCCGATTTTCGCCCAGTTCGGGACGTTACAAGGTGTACGTCATCGACGAGGTCCACCAGTTAAGTGGAGACGCTTTCAACGCCCTGCTCAAGACGTTGGAGGAGCCGCCTCCGCACGTGATCTTCGTGTTGGCGACGACAGAGACGCACCGCGTGCCCGCCACAATCTTGTCCCGATGCCAGAGGTTCGATTTTCGGCGTCTCTCGAACGACGTGGTTATTGACAAACTTGCCGAGATTTCGGGCGAAGAAGAGATCGACGCGGAGCCGGAGGTTCTCTCCCTGATCGCTCGCGCCGCATATGGAAGTCTCCGGGACGCGGAAAATCTGCTGGAGCAACTTGCTGTCTCCTACGGGTCTGAGATAACGCTCGATCAGGCCAAGGAGCTTCTCGGGCTCGGCGACTCCGAGTCAAGCACC
>JAQBUX010000231.1 GCA_027623795.1 Chloroflexota bacterium | reverse complement strand
GTATTCGTCCTTCGACGCGTATCGCTCTTCGATGGACGGGCGTGGGTCGCCGCTGATTTCACGCTCAGCCCGG
Organism: Chloroflexota bacterium; assembly: GCA_027623795.1. Classification (GTDB taxonomy): domain Bacteria; phylum Chloroflexota; class Dehalococcoidia; order Lucifugimonadales; family Lucifugimonadaceae. The sequence goes on along the minus strand of JAQBUX010000231.1, from coordinate 4,570 downwards.
GTCGCCGCAAACGGTATTGTGCCGCCTCCGAACACGAGCAGTTGCGTCTCACCGCCGACCGCCGGATGTCGCAGCGTCCAGCCGGTGGTCGCTGCGATAGGTACCGCGATCTCGGGCAGCGTCACTCCGGCGATCTCATTGCCGTCTGCGTCCACCGCGGACACCAGCGAACCGAACACGCCGCCGACCCGCGGCGGAAAGGTCGTGACCTGCTCGCGCGACTCCATCAGCCCGAAATCGCGCCGTCTGGGATTCGCGTGGTGCGCCGGGTAGTTGGCGCTCGGGATGCGCCCGAATATCGTTGCGGGCCGATCTGTCGGCACGGCGCTGCCGTCGTCGAGACGCGGATGACTGCTCGGGGGTGGCGCAATCCCATCAACGACCCATCGGTCCAGGTTCACCAGGCAGGCTCGTAGCAACGGGGAGTAATCGATGATGTTCCGCAGGTTCTGTGAACGGTCTTGGCCGGCCTCTCCCGCCACAGCCGTATCGGACGGCGGCCACATGCCGAGGCCGTGCTCCGTGCCCGTGAAATGATAGATCCGCGTGTTCGGTCCGGGGTCGACGTCGTGCCTCCCGTCCGGGTCGGTGTGGAGAAGGGACGCGTCGCCACGGTGGTACTCGGCTGACGAGTTTGTGTAGAACACCTTCAAATTGCTGCCGCGTTCGTCGAGCCGGGCGTGGAGCGATCCGACCTCTTCCGTCTCCGGGTCTGTGGTCTGCGTACTGGCGAACGGGAAGAGCTGGGCCAGCATGTTGTTGCGGTCTTTTGAGTTCTGGCCGAACCGCTGGTTGAACTCGCCCCGCATGCCGCCCGCCACGTTGGCGATCACGCCGTCCAGCGCCTCGCGGCCGTCCTCGTCGAGGTTGAAGTCGTTGTGGATATATGTGCGCAGGTAACGCCCCGTTTGCGAACGGCCATAGGCGTATGCGTGCTTGATTCCGGGAACAGGCGTCTCGACGCCCGCAGCGCCGTGCTTGATCCCATGTTTTATCCAAGAAGTGCAGTCGCGGAGCGCCGCGAAGCTGAGGCCGAGGACGCGCGCCCCGGTCGTCGTGTACACGACCTGGTACAACCGGCCTTTTTGGAACATGTTCCGGGCGCAGACGTAGTCAGGGTCGGCGACATAGTTGCCGTCGTCATCGATCCGGCCGAATCGCCAGTCTTCTCGCGGAACGGGTGTCGGTTCGCCGTCCGGTTCGTCTCGAACCTCCATGTAGGCGTCGGGTTCTTCCATGTCCAGAGCGGGGTAGGCGCGGTGGCCCTTGTCGGAAAGCAGGAAGTTGTACGTGTCATCCGGCGACTGGAGCTGTGAGTAGATTTGACCCGTGATCGGCTCTACGCCGCCGTCGCCGTTCGGGGTCACGGCATCGGGGCCGTCCAGCGTGATCAGGGCCGGGTAGTTGGGTGCATCCATCTGCCAGCCGCAAGCTACGACGACATAGCCGTGTCGCATCAGAAAGCCGTCGCCGGGGTCGATCTCGACTTCGATAGGCGTGTTTTCGCCGATGGTCGGCCGGGAGGCGCGGTTAAAGTTCGGGAACGCAACGCGGTTCCCGCGATTCACCACGTCCAGGATCATCCTGCCGTTGGCCTTGCTCCGGTCCACGGGGAGGATGATCGATACGTCTGCGGAGAATGCAACGCGGCCGTCAGAGTTACGGGGCGCGAGTTCGATGTCAGTGATCCGTTCGTTGGCCGGATGTTGGGGGTCGATCGCGAACCGCAGCGTCCCGCGAAGCTCCTCGTACCGTCCGACATCGCCCCAGGACTTCCCATCGGCATGCGGTCGGCTGAACTTGACGTCGAATCCGGTTACCGGCATTTTTCGTTCTCTCCGTTAAGAGATTCGTAAATCTTTGACCTGCAGTGGGCGCACTGCGCCGCAGGCGGGCGATAGTGTAGTGGCCTCGCGGGCCGCACGAGATCGCACAGAAAGCGGCGACCGAACCGGGTTGGTTCGAAGAGCGTTGCGAAGGGAGGCATGGGGGAATGCGCCGATCTACGATGATGACGATCGTCGGCCTCGTGCTCATCACAGCCGTTTGCGGCAGTGTCGCTGAATTGCCGGCAATACCGTGGCCACCTGAGTTTGCGATCCGCGTGAATCGCGATGTGGAGATCCAGTTCGCGTACCCGGACGGGCCGGAGGACTGGATATCGTCCGCGTTCATCAGATACGAGCCTTCGTCATCCCTGGTTGGCGTGAACGGGGAGGGGTTCCTCAGTTATCAGGAAATCTACGATCTCGAAGCGGTGTTTGCGATATGCGCCGTCCTGTCCGATGAAGAGATGATGTCCAGGGTGAAGTCCAGGGCCGTTGAGCTCAACTCTCCTACCTTTGGTCAGCGTCTCGTGGACGACGGACTTTGTGGATTTGCCGATCCACCGACAATATCGCCGATAAGAGAAGCCGGAAGCGGTCTAAATCTGCATTTCCCGGCCCAGCCTGACGGCTACAACATGCGCGTGGACGGCGATGTTGAGATTGGGTTTGCGTACCCGGGCGCGAATCTGGATTGGTCGGCAGCGATAGTCGTCGAGCACACTCCATCGTCGTCATTCGTGGGACTGGACCGATCCGGGCGAGCGACTCGTCAAACGATCAACGGGGCCGAAGCAAGGAGCGCGATTTGCGCGGTCCTGTCGGATGAAGCTCTGATGGCTCAATTGATCTCCAGGGTGGAAGGGATTGTTGGAGCGTTTGTTTTCAGCGCCGCTCCGTTGGAGCCAGGCCCCTGTGAGGACTCTGGCCCAGCATCCCTGAGTGAGACGCTGGCTCCATTGACACTTGAGGAGTTGGAAGAATTTTTCCAACGGGCGATCAACGAGGGCTCTGATGAATGGCCTCGCGGGTACAGCCTGCGTGTAAATGATGACGTAGAGATCCGGTACGCATATCCGGCCCGGGTTGCGGACTGGAATGCGTCGGTATTCATCCGGCATGACCCCTCGGGTTCGTCGATCGGCGTCAACCAGGCGGGCTAGTTGTAGTTCCCACGCAGGTTGTTGACATAATTCAAGGCGGCCGTCGTCAGAGGTGAGAACATCAATCGGCCCGAAGTGAGGCCGCGAACTGCGCAGCCCTGTCCAACGAGGCGTTGATCGCAGAGGTGAAGTCCCGGGCGCTTGAGTTAGTCGCGTACACATTTGGGCGGAAACCGATTGGCGCCCCGCTTTGCGAGCGTGCCGAGTAGACCCGGGAACTCGTTATCCAGTTCGACCGCTACCCGCTTCGCCCGTTCGTGTAGTAGTCCCAGCGTTTTCCGGCGTGCGTGACCAGATCGTCGATGTCCTCCGCCAGCACGTAACCTTCTTCAGCGACCGCCCTCGCGGCGTCTCGTATCCGGGACAGGTAGTCGTCACGCGACGCGTAGCGTTCTTCTATGGACAGGCGTGGGTCGCCCGCTGACTCTCGGGCAGCGCGCGTCTTCGCGAACGGAATCGTGGCGCCCATGAAGACGAAGAGCTGGCGTTCGCCGCCGTTGTCAGGGTGGCGCAGGTTCCAGCCCGTGTGCGTGGCGAGTGGGACCGTGACCTCCGGCAGCCGGATCCCGGCGATCTCGTTCCCGTCGGCGTCCACCGCAGAGACCAGCGACCCGAAGTGTTCGCCGGCGACCGCCGGCAGCGTGTGAGTTTGCACGATGTTCGGGTCCATGCCGAAGTCGAGTCGGCGGGGCAGGGCGTATCGGTCAGGCACGTGCGCGCCGGGGATGCGGGCGAAGATCGGCGCAAGCTCCTCGGGCGGTACCGCCGTGCCGTCGTCGAGCCGAGGGTGCTTGCTTGCCGGAGCCGGTTCGGCACGGGTAACCCAGCGGTCGAGGTTCACCAGTGCGCCGCGCAGAAGCGGCGAGTAGTCGATCTCGTTCAGCGAGTTCTGCCCGCTCTCACCCATCATGTCGTTGCGGTTGGTCGGAGGCCATACGCCGAGGCCGTGCTGCGTGCCGCCGAAGTGATAGATCCGGACGTTCTCGCCGTGCTCCACATCGCGCGTCCCGTCGACATCGGTGTGCAGCAGCGAGGCGTCGCCGCGGTGGTACTCCGCCGACGAGTTCGTGAAGAACACCCGTGTGTTGGAGCCGCGCTCCTCCAACCTGCCGAGCAATGAGCCCGTCTCTTCCGTCTGCGGGTCGGTTTGCGGCCGGTCCGTGAACGGGAACATGTGGACCATCATGTTGTTGCGGTCCTTGGAGTTCTGGCCGAACCGCTGGTTGAACTCGCCGCGCATCCCGCCCGCGACGTTCGAGATGATGCCGTCGAGCGCCTCTCGCCCTTCCTCGTCTTGGTTCAGGTCGTCGTAGATGAAGGTCCGCATCAAGCGGCCCGTCTGCGAAATGCCGTACGAAAAGGCGTAATCGATCCCGCCGGCCAACGGGTTGCCGCTATCCCCTGAGTCGTTTGCGGCGCCGTGCTTGATCCAGGACGAACAGTCCCTCAGGGCGGCGAATCCGAGTCCGAGGACGCGGGCTCCTGTGGTCGTGTAGGCGATCTGGTAGAGGCGGCCTTTCTCAAAACCGCCCTCAAGCGAGACGTATTCAGGGTCAGCGACGTACGCCCCGTGGTCGTCGA
>JAQBUX010000230.1 GCA_027623795.1 Chloroflexota bacterium | reverse complement strand
GGACATCTCGATCGGCGTCCTCGTCGACGACTTCATGATCCCGTTCGGGCGGCAGTCCGTGCCTGTGGTTGACTCCGGGCTGATTGCCGGGATCATCAGCCTCGAGGATGTTCAGCGTGTACGAAGGGATCTCTGGGAAGACACGCCCGTGTCGTCCGTGATGACGACGACGCCGCTTTTCGCGGTCGGGCCGAACGACTCGATGACGGCGGTGGTCGAGATGATCACGCAACACTTCGTGAACCAGGTACTGGTGCTGGACACGGGAGTCTTTGTCGGAGTCGTCACGCGGGCCGATGTGACGCGGTTCTTGCAGGTGAGGGAGACGTTGTCCAGGCGACGTTAGTGGCAGCCCTTCCCTTTCCGGCCGCTGGCCGTTTCGCTGTGCGAACCGCCAGAGGTTTCTAAGACTCGACGAGAGTTTTGGATTGTGTCGGTCTGATCGTCTTGCCTCAGGCTTGGGGTGTGTAACTTTTGAGTGGACGAATCGCTTGAGATTGAAGTATTTATTTTCTTCAGAGAGAACGCACTATGAATGTGTGTGATACGGTGAACTAATGTCTATCCGAACTATCCTGAAGATCAGTATGGGCAATCACAAGACCTGAACCGACTCGTTGTATGAGGAATTACCGCCGATCCGGATGACAAATAGATGTCATGTGATATTCGAAGCGTCCGTGAATAACATAGCTGTGATGAAATCATCGAATATTGATTCTAACTCAACGTGCGTGAGAACAATGACTCCTGTCTAACAACGTCGTTAATTGAACGATATGTTTGACATGGGATGCCGTGGAGTTGCCGAGCAACTGCTCCGGGCGGTCACGGCTCCACGCGTCGATGTTGCTCAGGCCGAAAGCCGGATCTGTCGTCCCTGCAGCCCGAGATCGAAGATCAGCGGAGCGACCGATGTCGCAGCCTCCCGTGCCCTGTCGACCGTCCCCGGGTGGTCGGTGAGCAGGATCACCTGCGTGTTATGCGACAGCTCCTCCGCAGCGGCCGCGAAGTGCCGCGCGTGGTCGGGGCCGAGGTCGTGTCCGAGATCGTGAATGAGGACGGGCAGCGGTTCGCCGCTCTCCGTCTGTTCGTGTGCGATCGCCAGCTTTGAGGCAAGGAACACCTGGCGAAGTAGATCGCTACCGAGGTCGTCCACGCGCTCGGCATGTCCATTCAACGACACGACTTCGACACCACCAAACATTGCGCCGGGCTCGGTTGCGGCGGGCCTGATTTTGACGAGTTCCCCGCCGCTCAGCCGCTTCAAATATTCACCAGTCAGCCCGAGCAGATTTTGCTGGGCGGTTGAGCCGTACTCGCCGGCGGCCTCCGTGACGAGGCGGCGGGCGGTCCGCACTGTCGCTAGCTTTTTGGCGAGGCCCTTCATCTGTTCGTCGAGCTGGTGGATCTCGATGCGGTAATCGAGCGTTCGCGGTGGCCCGGAAAGCTCCTCGCGGCGTTCGTCGAGAGAACGAATTCTCGTTGCCAGGCGTTCTTGAAGCTCTTCGAGCCGTGACACCCGTGAATTCAAGGCGTCCCGTTCCGCTGCGAGCGCCTCGGGCTCGGATTCCTGCAACTCCACCTCGGCCTCACGCCCGGCAGGACCCGTCAGATTTGGTGTGTTGCGCCGGATCTCTTCGAGCTCCGATGACAATCGGCGCCGCTCTTCTTCCCGGGTCGCGATCTCCCTGAACGCGGACTTGTCCTCGGCACCGACGAGGTCCAGCAGCTCCTGACGCTCGTGACGCAGGTCGTCGATTTCGCGTTCGATGACGGCGCGATGTGCGGCCCAAGCTTCACCATCCCGGCGGGTGCGGCCTATCTTGTCCTGTCTGCGGTTCGCTTCCTCGCGGGCCTCTTTGAGCTGCTCCAGCACGGGGGCCGCCGCGTGCGCCGCAAACTCAGGCAGCGCCGCCACCTCTGCTATCTCCGACAACCCGGCCTCGACCTCTACGACGATCAACCGCATGGCCGGAACGCGTATCTGGAGCACGCGGACTTCGGTCCGAACCTGGCGCAACTCGGCGATCAGATCGAGCGATTCACGGACCGCATTCGATCCGAGCTCGGGCTGCAGTCCGAGTGAGATCAGTATGTCGTCTCGGTCGTCCACCATTGCGTCGAGATGATTTTTTGCATCGGTGGCGGTCTCGGCGGCGCCTTCCGCGTCCCGCGCGGCTCGGTCGACGACGTCGGCGGTCTCCTCGACGGCTGCGGACGCCTCGTCGAACGCCAACCTGCGGTCCAGCTCTCGCGTTACGCGTCCCCTTTCCAGGTCCAACTGTGCGAGGGGCAGGTCACGGGTCAACCCGAGTTCTTCGAGCGAAGAACGCAGACACTCCTCCGTGTAGGCGAGCTGAACCCGCCTGGTTTCCATCTCCTTCTCGAGTTCCTGCGCCGTGCGCGCCGCCAGCTCATGGAGCACGGCAGACGCCTCGTACTGGGCGCGTGAATGACGCCGTTGGACCTCGAGGATTGCGATCGACATCAGGACGCCGATCACGCCCGTGAGCCCGACGACCTGGCCGGTGCGCATTGCGCTGCCGTCGCTCGCCGACATCGCCAGCGCCCAGATGACGATCCCGACAACGGCGAACGCCCCGGACATGCCGAGCTGGACAAGCGGTATGAGACGGCCAGCGCTGATGGCACGCCGCGGGCGGGCTTCAACGGCCTTCGCGAACGAATCGCCGAGAGACCGGCGCGCTTCAGCACGTTCGACCATCTCTGCGCGGGCGCGAGTGATGATGTCGAGTCGTTGGGTAGCGGTTTCTACGGTGATTTCAGCGGGTTCGCCAAGGGACTCAAATCGCCTGGTCGCGTTTGCGGCCCGCTCACGCTCACTATCGAGGCGCGCTTCAGACTCTTCAGCCGTACGCGTCAGTTCTGTATGCGCGGTTCGCCGCGTCTCGATGTCAGCTTCAAGCTTCTCGATGCGATCGCGTATCGCAGGGGAGTCTTCGACGGCATCGAGCTTTGTCTCGTCCCATCCATTGCCAAGCCTGGCGAGCCCTTCTTGAAATCTGCGCTCCAGGCTTTCCATGCGTTCCGACTGGACAGGTAGTTCCCGTACCGCCTCGGCGTAGTCTTCACGGAGCGCCAGCAGATGTCTCGCTTCGGCGGTCGGAAAGTCATCTCGCACGGACGATTCCAGCGCTTCAAGTTCGGCGACGCGCGGCGAATCATCTCCATCCCCGCGGCCTATTTCGGACTGTAGTTCCCTCTCCTTGCTTCGCAGTTCTTCAAGGAGGGTCAGCGGTTCCCGGGGCAGGTAGGCGAACCTGGGCATCCCCGAAACGGCCGTCTGGATTTCGCTCATGCGACTCCATGCCGGCCGGCTCTCCTCCAACGCCGCAATGTGGTGGAACCGCGCCCGCACCACAGAAAGCTCGATGTCTGAGTCGTTGATCTGCCTGTGGAGGTCCGCCCGTTGGCCGTCAGCGGTGACGTACGAATCAAAATCCTGTGCGGCCCGGCGGAACCGTTCTTCGGCGACCTGCCGGGCGGCACGGGCGACGGTCAGGGAGCGGACGAGGGTCTCCTCCTCCTCCTCGAAGGCCCTGTGGACCGCCAGGATGTCGAGCCCTTCAGCCCCTGCAAAAAGCGACCTTATGCACGCGAGCAACCTGGAAGGCCCGACGTTCAACTGTCCGGGCGAGATCTCGAATTTTCCCTGCCATAACTTTCGGTCGATCTCCGAGAGGCCGCGCAGGGGGTCGGAATCTGGACGGGGCTCACCTGCGCTGCTGACGGTCACCTGAACGGCGTCGCTCTCCTGACCGCGCAGATAGCGCTCGATCGTCAGTGGTGAGCCGTCGGAGTGGACAAGTTCGAGCACTCCGCCGGTCGGAGTCGCAAGTGAACCCGCGATTGACGTCGTCTTCGGGTCAAACCCAAACATGACCTGCCGGACGAAATCACGGAATGAGTTCAAATAATCCTTGTCCGACCCGACAACTACGTTCAGCCCTGGACCGAGGCCGGTAATGTCACGCGACTCAAATCGTCTGAACGAATCAAGGAAAACGCGCTCGATCCTCAAACGCTGTCGCCCCGAACGGGAGTGAGGCGTTCTACGGCCGTCTTGTGGGCGTCCTGTGCAATCTGGAGCAGATCGTCCCGTGTGTAGTTGCCAACGGCGGCGGTCAGAAACTCGTCGCTCGCCGACGTGGCGACCATATCCCGGACGTCGTCATTGTCCATGGACTCGTTTCGCACACCGAGCGCAGCCAACAGCGGAGACGACGCGGGCGCAGGGGGATCAAGCGGCAGATTCGTCCGGTCTTCGATTCGGTCGATCCAGACCCACGGCTTTTCGAAAAGTAAGGAGCGACGCAACTCTTCCAGAAGTTGGTCGACACTGAAAAGGTCGGGCGGGGCGTCGCCGACAAGCGCCATCCGGAGGATCAGGTCGCGGCCGTCTGCATCCGTCCGTGCGTCAAGCGCCGCCCGGCGTGCGACCGGGATGAGTTCGTCCGGGGTCCGGCCGGAAACATCGATCCTTACGATCTCCCAGCGGACGGTATCCAGGGCGACAAAATTCGGCCCGGCTCGGCCCGTTTCGTCGGTCTCGACTAGATGTAGTTCCCACGGACGTTATTTACAGGCGTGAGGTTGGGGTTGCTCCGTCGATGCCTCCGTGT
>JAQBUX010000229.1 GCA_027623795.1 Chloroflexota bacterium | reverse complement strand
CGGGATGGGCGGCAGGGCGGGGGACACTGTTTTGTCCAGGTCTCGCCCTCGCCTGGCGAGCGGAATCGCTGATCAGGATGAAGCCGCCCTTGTTGGTTCCGACGAACAGGGCGATCTTGCCGGCCATTGCGCGCCTCCCGTGGTCTTTTTGAGCGCACAGGGCCTGTTTGGGCGGGAATGACACCGGGCGCCGTGCCTGGCGGCCTGGCGGGAGTCACGTAACGGGCCGAACGTCGCAGAACCAGCGGGTTTCGCGTGAATGTCCCGCGCGACAGATCGGAGTGTTGACCGGGAAATGCTTCATCGCGAGCTCGTCGTCATGGCAATTCGCCGTTCATCGTCACGAGACGGCGAGTCGAACTCAGGCTGGATTAACATCTGTTACGGACATACAGAATGGCGAGCACGCCGTCAGCGACGCCGACATAAGGATGAAGCATGACCATCGCGCAGGACCCCACTTCCCGATATGCGGTCATCGGAACGCGGCCGATCCGGCATGACGGTTATGACAAGGTGACCGGGCGCGCCGAATACGGCGCGGACGTCTCGATGCCGGGAATGGTCTGGGGCGACATCCTCAGAAGCCCGCACGCACATGCACGCATCCTCAAGGTCGACCTATCGAAGGCCGCGGCCATGCCCGGCGTGCTGGCGGTTGTGTCCGGGCTGGACCTACCGAGGAACGGGCGCCGCGAGATCGACGTCCGCGGTGGCGTGACCCATCTGCCGGACGTGTCGGCAAACATTCTGGCGACACACAAGGCGATGTACCGGGGCCACGCGGTGGCCGCGGTCGCTGCGGTCGACCGGGAGACGGCGCGCGTTGCCCTCGCTCTGATCGAGGTCGAGTACGAGCCGCTTCCGGCCGTTCTGAGCATCGACGATGCTATCGCCGCCGATGCGCCGATTCTGCTGGACGATTTGATCGGCGATCATCTCGGAGAAGACGTGTGGGGGACCAACATAGCGCGTCACTTCCGGCTCGAGTTCGGCGACCCCGACGCGGCGTTCGCAACGTCCTCGTTGGTGGTTGAGCGCGAAGTCGAGGTCGGGATGGCCCACCAGGGCTATATCGAGCCGCACGTCGCGACGGCGCTATGGGGCGAGGACGGCCGAATCACGATCTGGTCCAGCACGCAGGGGATGTTCGGCGTGCGTGATCACACGGCCGCGTTCCTCGGCATCGACGAGTCTCGCGTCCGGGTGATGCCGGTCGAGATCGGCGGCGGATTTGGAGGGAAGGGCGCGGTCTACCTGCCGCCGATTGCTGCGTTGTTGTCACGTGACGCCGGCCGTCCTGTGCGGATCGTCATGGATATGCGCAACGTGCTGGAAGCCACGGGTCCAACAGGGGCGGCGAAGGTCCGCGTCAAGGTCGGCGTGACCGACGACGGCCTGATCAACGCGGCGCAGGCGGACCTGAAGTACGAAGCGGGCGCATACCCCGGCTCGTGGGTGGGCGTGGGAGCGCGCTCGGTGTTCTCGTGCTACAACGTCGCCAACACGCGTATCGACGGCTACGACATCGTAGTCAACAAGCCGCGGGCCGCTGCGTACCGGGCGCCCTGCGTGCCGCAAGCGGTATTTGCCACAGAGTCGGCGGTTGACGAGATTTGTGAAGCGAAGGGCTGGGACAAGATCGAGTTCCGGCTCGCCAATGCGTCTCGTGAGGGTACGCGCAGAAGTGACGGCCCGCGTTTCCCGAGGATCGGGCACGAGGAGGTACTCCGGGCGACGCGGGACTCCGATCACTGGCGGACGCCGCTCGAACGCATCGGACCCGACGGCAGGCTGCGCGGGCGTGGGATTGCATCGGCCTACTGCGGGAACGCCGGCGGCAAGTCGTCGGTCGTGCTGAGCCTCAACACAGACGGAACGGTGGCGCTACTGGAGGGCTCGGCCGACCTGTCAGGCAGTCGCGCCATCGTCGCGATGCAGGTCGCCGAGGCGCTGGGTCTTGGGGTCGAGGACGTCCGGCCGGTCATTCCGGATACCGGGAGTATCGGCTACACCGCCACCACCGGCGGGAGCCGTGTCGCCAACGCGACCGGCCTCGCGGCGTACCAGGCGGCCGAGAGTTTGATAGCGAAGCTGAAGGAGCGCGCAGCCATTGGCTGGGGCATCGCGCCGGAAGAGGTGGCGTTCAAGGGCGGCCAGTTCAGCTCTCGGACGGACCCGGAGCTAAGCGTCGGATTGAAGGGCCTCGCGGCACGTTTGGACGGGACCGGCGGACCGGTGATGGCTTCCGGCTCGGTCGACCTGCCGGACGGCGGCGGCGGTGTCTTCGGGACGCATATCGCGGATGTCGAGATCGACCCGGAGACGGGGAAGACGGACGTGGTCCGGTACACGGTGATCCAGGACGCTGGAACGGCGATCCAGCCGCAGGCCGTCGAGGGCCAGATGCAGGGCGGGGCGGCGCAGGGCATCGGCTGGGCGCTCAACGAGGAGTACGTTCTCAACGAAGACGGCGCGATGGCGAACGCGTCGTTCCTCGACTACCGGATGCCGACGGCGACGGACCTGCCGTTCATTGAAACGGTGATCGTAGAGGTTCCGAATCCTGCACACCCGTTCGGCGTGCGCGGCGTCGGCGAGATACCGATCGGACCGCCGCTCGCAGCGATAGGGAACGCGATCCACGACGCGCTCGGCATCCGGCTCACAACAACGCCCATGAAGCCGGGCCGGATCCTGGAGGCGTTGGCTCAGCGGACAGTGGAGTAGCGGATTTGTTTTGGCGAGGTTGAACGGGGCGACGCCCGGCCGACGTTTGCCTCGGCCGTCTGATGCCGCATGCGGCCCGGAACCGCTATTCGTCGTATTAAGCTAGACACGCAGCCGTGATTCGGGCCGCCCGCGTTACCGGGGTTGCGTGGCCCACCGATCACCTGCGATCTTTCACGCTCGAGCGCTCGACTACGAAACATGAGAGGCACGAAATTGTTTGGACTCAACCGTCGCCCGGCCGGTGTTCCCGCTCCAGAGGATTGCCTTCCGGGACGTAGCACACCCATCCCAACGTCATCGACGCACTACGTGAACGGCAAACCGATTCACGGTCCGTTTCCCGCGAATATGGAAACGATGATCGTAGGGATGGGATGTTTCTGGGGCGCCGAGCGGCTGTTCTGGCAGGCGCCGGGCGTTTACACCACCGCGGCCGGGTACAGCGGCGGGACGACCCCCAACCCGACCTATCCCGAGACTTGCACATCCCGCACGGGTCACACCGAGGCGGTGCTGATCGTGTTCGATCCCGGCGAAGTCGACCTGCCCGCGCTGTTCAAGGTGTTCTGGGAGAACCACGACCCGACCCAGTACATGGGCCAGGGCAATGACATCGGCAGTCAGTACAGGAGCGCGATCTTCACGACCAACGAGGCGCAACTGCGGGCGGCAAAACAGAGTCTGGACGACTACCAGGCAAAGCTGACCGCCGCGGGCTACGGCGAGATCACGACCGAGATCGCACCGACCGGAGAGTTTTACTACGCGGAAGAGCCCCACCAGCAGTACCTGGCCAAGAACCCGGGCGGCTACTGCAACCACGGCTTTTGCCAGGTCGCTTACAGCTGATCGTATTCCGTATAAGCGCCATCAAGCCGCCGGTTCCCGCGTTAGGGAGGATGGCGGGTCCGCCGGGACGCCGCCCATTCGGTCTCTACGGCGTGGACTACTGATTGAAGCCGGTTGGTTTGAACTGGAACTCTTCGATCATGGGTTCGGGTGATCCGGCGTCGAACACGGGGAATACGTATCGGGTGATGAATGCATCTTCATAGGTGAAGGTCTGGGTCGGCTCGCTGGCCTCGTCGAATTCCGTGAGCGATATGGATTCGATCACACCCGAAGAAATGCCCGCGATCTGTTGGTCGAGCAGCTGCATAAGCGCTTGCTGGTCATTTCCGGTACTGTCCGTGATCCGAACGGAAGCGAACTCCAACGTCATCGAAATGATTGCTTGACCGGTCGTCGAGCTGTCGAACCCATCGCCCAGCGGCGAATACGCAACCGGTACCGCGTCGAAGAACTCCCAGCGGCGGACCTCGTCGTTGTTGCTCCTGCTGTCGACTAACTTCAGAGTGACGTTCCGTTGCACGAGGTTGCCTGTCGAGATGGCGGTGTTCCACCAGTCGACAAGTGGATCCACCGCGGAAGTGCGCGTAACACGAAGGGTTATTCGTCCATACTCGGGTGGTCCGGGAGAGAACGACCCGTAAGCAACGGAACCTTCCCCGGTTGTCGATGAGATCGCCGGGATCACGATGGGGTCGACTTCTACCGACCGAACGAGAGCGAAGGCGCCGGGGTCGATCCCCTCAATCTCAAGCCTGAAATCCTGTTCGAGGATGGGGCGGGCGATTATCGATCCGCCTTCCAACGGAATCCTGGCCTTCATCGCCAGCGCCTCGACCTCGGCTGCACCGCGGATTAACTCGTTATGCGGTTGGCCTGGTAGTACGTTTCCGAGCTCGATCGTGCTGCCGCCGCCGGTGATCGAGAGCCACTCGTCACCGCTACCGGACCCGCCGATCCCGGAAAAATCCGCAACGAAACCGCGGATCGACGTAATCTGGTCTGCAATGTGATTGGAAGCCCTGAGTGTTGGACGTCAGCAAAAGTGGGACACCGATCGGGCCTGAACTAATAGAGAGATCGGCGGTTGTGAGC